>JBFHXM010000095.1:0-3905 GCA_041598975.1 Candidatus Woesearchaeota archaeon
CTTTCATTATATAATTAAATATTAATAATTATTTAATAAATGTTACTCTGAATCTCAAGAAAGCACATTTTTAAAGATTTCGCACATTTTCTTATGTATCTTGCAAATTTAATTGTTTAGGGACTTTCAAAAATCGTTATTGTTCAGTAATGACATTTCAGAAAGATTTATAAATAAAAGAAAACTATTAAATAATAACACTTTCGCAAGTTAGTACAAAAAAATGGTAAAAGTGAATAAAAGTTTAGTTGTGGTATTTGCAGCATTTGTAATGTTAATTGCAAGTGTATTTGCTAGCCCAATTGACGTTAGTGATGTTAATATTCAAGAAGATAATGGTGAATATATGGTATTAGTTACATTAGATAATGCTAATGTTGCTAGTGGTGTATATGAAGAACTAAGTTTCACAATCGAAGAATTAGGTATTTCTAAAACTGTTGGCGTAATTACAGTTGATACAAACGAATCAATGGTATTTACATACAATCTAAGAGCTTTAACTGATTCATACGATTTGCTTAAAAAAGGGAACACATACAGTTTGACTGCATACACTCCTACAAGTGAAATGACTGAATCTTTCTTATTCGGTACAGAAAAAACTACAGAAGGTCTTGATCTAATCATGGAATCTGTAAAAGTAAACGGACAAGAAGTTGATAACGGTGACACACTTCAGGTTATGAATGGTGAAACTTTGGATGTGGATATGAGATTCACTGCATTGGCAAACTTTGATAATGCAAGAATCATGGTATTCGTAGAAGGTTACGAACACTCAACTATTGTAGACTCAACTCCTATCTTTGCAGTTGTAGATGGTAAAACTTACGTTAAATCAATCTCAATCAACCTGCCTAGTGATATGGATTCTGAAAAAGACTACAAATTAAGAATTACTGGTGCAAGCGACTTGTCAGGTATTACATACAGTGACTATACATTATATGTGGATACACAAAGACACAGAGTTGATATTGTTGATTTGGTTATGACTCCTACATCAGGTGTTGAAGCTGGTCAAAACATTATTGCTAATGTAAGACTTAAAAACAGAGGTCAAAAAGCGCAAGACTCAGTAAAAGTTATTGTTGCTGTTCCTCAATTAGGTGTGCAAGAATCAAGTTACGTAAGTAATGTTGATCCTCAAGATGTTGTAAGTTCAGATGATATGTTATTGTTTGTTCCTGAAAACGCAGCTGCTGGTCAATACGAAGTATTGGTTACACTAAGTTACGATGATGGTTACACACTATCAACTGACAAATTTGCATTAAACATCTTGGCTCCTAAAGTGGTTGCTGAAGAAAACTTAATTGTAAGTTTCAACGACGGTATCGATTTGGTTGCAAACGAAGCATCTGAATTTGAAATTGTAATTGCTAATCCTAACTCAGAAAGCAAACCAATCTCAATTGCTGCTAGTGACAATGTATGGGCAGATGTTGAAGTAACTCCTTCCTTAGCTATGGTTAAAGGTGGTGAGAGTGAATCCTTCAAAATCAAAGTAACTCCTAAAAACTCAATTAGCGGTGAAAAAGAACTTAAACTATACGTTAAAGAAGGTACAACTATAATTGATGAAATTACTGTTAAAACATATGTTGAAGCAGATGAAGGTATCAACTGGATTAATGTTGCTTTGGCTGTATTATTGATAATTGCAATCATCATTTTGTTATCATTGATTATAACAATTGCAAAAAGAAGAAACGATGAAGGTGAAGAAGAATACTCTTCATCTGAAGAATACTACTAGGGGTAATAGGTAATTATTACCTTAAACTTATTCTTAATAATATAATATTTCTAAACAAACAATAACAATACAACAAGATATAAATTATACTATGCTAATCCATAAATAAAATTATGATTTAAATAAAAACAAAAATAATTTTATTTTGGATAGTAGATTCTAAACTTTTATTTTTGAAGAACAAAGTTCTAAAAAACAATAATGGTTTAGTATATGTTTGATTTTCTAAATAAATATATGTCTATAATAAAATAAAAAATAAAACAGATTTACATTGCTTTTTTTTGTCTTTTTTGCACTTCTAGAACTTTATATGCCTTTGCTTTTTTTTCCAGAAGGTCCTTATATTCCACCATTATTTCTCTTATATATCTTTCAGATGGTTCTTTTGCCATAAATTCTAATTTTTGAATCAAATTAAAAAAAGGGTTATGGTCATCAAAACTAGTAACTGTGTTAATAAAATCATAATGTTTATTTTCAAGTGCTAAATATCTTCGCTTCAGATTTTCTATAGTAGTTAGATAATCCTTCTTAAAGTAATTAAACTTATCTTTATTATATGAATTATTCATATCATTAACAAGTGTTCTTATAATATTACTAATTTGTTCTACATCTTTTATCATAATAACTAATTATCAAATCCAATCTTTATAAATTTTATTCTTCAGGACTTCAGAAAAATTACAAAGTATTAAAAATGTCAATCCTAAATAAATAGGTATAATGACACTGAAATTTGATTTTAAAAACAGTAATATCTCGCAAAAAACTTACAATAAGTACAAAAAGAAGCTCGAAGAAGAAACAAAAGCACTAAAAAAAGCAACAAAAACTGGTTACGAAGATCCAAGATGTTCCATAAATTTGCCATTTGACAAATCAATAATCTCTGACTCTGAAAAAGTATTGAAAAAAATAAAACAACCAAAAACAATAATTGTAATAGGGATTGGAGGTTCAAACTTAGGAACAATTGATGTTTACGAGGCGATAAAAGGCAAGAGATATAACGAAACAAACAAGAAGCAAGTATATTTTGCCGATACTGTGGATAGTGATTCCATGCTTGAAATAAAAAACTTAATCGAACAAAAACTAAAGAAAAAAGAGAAAATCTTGCTAAATGCAATAAGCAAATCAGGAAGCACAACAGAAACTATTGCAAACTTTACAGTCCTTCTAAATACAATAAAGAAATATGATAAAGACTATAAGAATCATGTCGTAATAATAACAGACAAAGACTCTCCTTTCTATAATTATGCGCAAAAACAAGGTTTCCACATACTCACAATACCTAAAAACGTAGGCGGAAGATATAGTGTAATCTCAAATGTAGGCATATTCCCGCTAATGTTTCTTGACATAAATGTAAAACAATTAATAAAAGGAGCACAAGACGCAGTAAAACTCGGAATTGCAAATTCAGTAAATAAAAACTCTCCGATGAAAAGTGCAATTTCGATATATGAACATAATAAAAAAGGTAGGAACATATTCAACACATTCCTTTTCTCAACAAAAATGGAAAGTGTAGGAAAATGGTACCGACAACTTCTTGCAGAAAGTATAGGAAAGATACACATAAAAAACAGAAAGAAATTTCACACAGGACTAACTCCGGTAACCTCTATAGGTTCAACAGACCTGCACTCTATGGCACAGCTATATCTAGCAGGTCCAAATGACAAATATCATTGTTTTATTAATATTAAAAACAATCCTAAAATAAAAATAACAAACAATAAGCCTCTCTCAGAAATAGTGCAAAACATACAAGGCAAAAACCTTTCAGAAATTATACAAGCAATATATGGTGGAGTAACTGAAGCTTTCAAAAAAAAGAAAAGACCTTTCTATGAGATTGAGATTGAAAAAATTGATGAATACAACTTAGGTCAACTTCTCCAAATGAAAATGATAGAAGTAATGTATTTAGGAGCGCTTTTTGAAGTAAACCCTTTCGACCAGCCAAATGTAGAAGAATACAAAAAAATAACAAGAGAAATACTTCTCAATCAAAAATAAAGAACCCCAGTATCAGTGCAATTACAATATATGCGCCACCGCCAAAAGGAAATCCTGTTCTTCCTCCTGCAGAATTACCTGGTCCTCCTGGCCCTCCTCCTCCTGCCGC
>JBFHXM010000096.1:0-3848 GCA_041598975.1 Candidatus Woesearchaeota archaeon
AAAAACATTATTTGAACCATTTACAAAACCAGAATCAATATTATTAACAGGAATAGGATACATAGTTTCTCCAGGAGTATCTAAAACAACTACAATTGCCATTTTTCGTTCCAATCTTCCCAAACCTTCTTCACAAAACATTGCAGCAGGAGCAGGAACATCAAGCCCCTTAAATTTATGTTTTCTAGGTCCAATAGTATTCAAGTTTCCAACAGGATACATAGAATCTGCCATTTCATTATTTTCAACCATAAAAACAAAACAATCTTCATCTATATAAACATTTCCAAAACTTTTTAAATGTGTAAACGGATGACATATGTCACCCCCTATAAAGTTTTCACTTTATAGAATTTTATGAATAAATCTGAAATTAGACGTGAGTTTATAAAGTTAAGAGTAAAACAATGTTCTTATTCAAAATGCTCCCATATTTTGAATGAAAAATATAGTTTTAAAAGTTCTAAAAGAACTTTACAACGTTGGCAACAACGTTTTAATTTAGAATCAAATTGGGACTTTTGTGACAAATCACAAAGACCAAATAAAATTTGGTATAAAGTAACTTTAGATATAGAAAAACAAATTTTAGATTTAAGAAAATTGACTGGTTGGGGAGCTAAAAAAATAAGAGATTATATAGGTTTAGATTTACATTATGACACTGTCAATGAGGTTTTAAAACGTAATAATTTAACTCGAAAAGAAGGAATTCGTGGTCAACGTAAAAAATATGTGCGTTTTCAACGTACACATGCAAATTCACTTTGGCATATTGATGATAGTGAATTTGGTGAAAAAGGCAAAATAATTGCGGTAGTTGATGATGCAACTAGATATTGTTTAGGCATCTTACATGTGCCGACAGTTACAACTTTGATTGTAACTGAATTTCTTGATATTTTAATCAAGAAATTTGGAGCACCAAGAGAGATTATTAGTGACAATGGTGCTCCTTATGTTTTAAAAATTAAAAATTATAAATTTGATATTTGGTGTCGTAGAAGAGGAATTAAACATATTAGAACTAGAGTTAAACGACCACAAACTAATGGAAAAGTCGAAAGACTTTTCGGTACAATTGATAAAGAAATTAAATATTGTAATAATGATTTAGAGAAATTTAGAATGAGATATAATCATTTTAGGCCTCATGAGAGCTTATTTAATAAAACTCCCGCAAAAGAGTTTTATTCATTCAAAAGAATGTTGAAGGGGTGACATATGTCGCCCGACTGCACACCAAAACTTTTTAAATTGAACCACTTTTACTTTTATTATTCGTTATTCTATTGTGAGGTTAGCGAAGTGGTCAAACGTGACCGACTCAAGATCGGTTCCTTATGGTTCGAGGGTTCGAATCCCTTACCTCACATTTTTTGTGAAAAAATCTTAATAATAAAACTCTAATAAATACGAATCTATTGTGAATATAATGAACAATACACCGAATGGAAATGAAATCGTAGTGATTGTGTCTTACCTCACATTTTTTATTTAGAAATATTTATAAACAAAATATTAAAAATAAATTTTATGACAAATTACAATAGTTTCTTCAAACAAACTTCTCAAAAAAACCCATTTCTTGAACAAATATCACACATTGACAGACCAACCGATTGCAACCTTGAATCTAGAACAAAAATTAATGACACTAAAGATTTCAAATGCCAACTTTTATCTGGAAGAATGCCATTATGCATGTATTTCTCATACCCTGAAACCTGCATACACAAATAATTTATAAACTAAACTATTTATTCTGGATAAAAAAACAAATTTTGGGATAAAAAATGCGCACTCTTGGATAAAAAACAAACATTATTTAAAAATAAGCAAAAGTAAGTTTTTTAAATAAAGAAAACCATTAGTTATCGGAAAAAAATGATTGCACTAAATATACCAACATTTGAAATTGATATTATTGAAAAAAAGAAAAAAGAATTAGAGAAAATACTATCCTCTAAAACACAAAGATGTGATTTATCACTTAGAAGCAAAATAAATTCTGAAGAACACAATGGACAAAAATGGACCTGTAACGATTCAAGAGCATCAGAATGCGAATATTTCAAATCTTCAGAAAAAATAAGAGGTTATTGTACCTATCCTGAAATAATTAATTCAACAAATCAAACAACTTCTGCAAATTAATCTCCAAACTGCTAACAGGTACAAGCAATCCAAAATTTGTAAGAACTTGTGGATGTACTTCTCCAACAAAACCTACTTTCTCCCCATTAACAAAAATATCTGCTCTTCTACCTTCAATCAAAAATTCTTCTGCAGATTCCTTAACTTCAAAATCAATCTCATTAAGCTTAAACAAAGTATCCAAAACACCTTTAATTTGAGTATAATTAGACTTAGGATCAGCAATACTAACACTCAAATGAGCCTCATTTCTAGCCCCGGCATCACAACTTTTATCAACTTGAATAGTAAAACCATTCTCAAAAACCTTTTGCGGATACTTATTTTTCCTATTAACATGCAAACTCTCCAAATCATCAGGCAAAATCATAGTCCGAATCATGTTAATACCTTGATCTGCGCTATCAAGAAGTCTAATATAATTTCCATCCTCTTCAACACCCATCTTCTTAAAATGGATATTAGTAGATGAAAGCATGTAAGTATAAAGTTCTAAAAAACCAAGACGAACCATTGTCTCACTAATTCTCTCCCTAAACTTAGAAAACTCTAAAGTTTCACCAACTGAAGCAACATTAGGAAAAGTAGGAACAATATTATTATACCCATAAGCTCTTGCAATATCATCAGCAATATCTACATCATGCCAAACATCAGACTTGAAACAAGGAATTTCAACCTCAACTTTGTCTCCCTTAATACTTTTAACTCCAAACATAACCTTATTCAAAAGATTCTCAATGTCCTTAGGGCCAATATTAATGCCAATTAACTTATTAACCTCCCTAACATCTATCTCATCAAAATAATTGCTCAAATCAAGCTCATAAGTGTCCCCATCCTCATAATCAACTTCAATACTCTCTGCTTTCGCTCCCATTTCAATAAAAGTCGTAACTAAAACTTTCAAAATATTATCCAAATGAGTTAAATTATAACCACTGCACTCAATAAACAAATCCCTATGTTCAACTTCAACCTTCCCAGTCTCATGAGAATTAATAATAGGTGGCATACTCAAAACCTTACCTTTTGCATCCCTGAAAACTGGAAATGTTTTATACCCGCCAAGAAGATGAGCATACTTCTTACCAGTATCAAGATTCTCCAAAATATCATAAGCGTCCATCTCTCCAATACCTTCCAAGGGATGATAAACAATATCTTTAGGGTCTTCACTTCCATAAGTTATAGGGAATTCAATTTTATCCATTGGATAAATACCAATTGCTCCTTTCTTTCTACCACGGCCAAAAGAATCATGAATCTTCTCTTGAATATTAATCATAGTTTCCAAAAACTCACTATCCATAGGAACATCACGAACAAGTGCGGCAACAGTTTTAGGCCTACTCTCTTGAGCACTCTTTAAAACATTAAGCTTTAAACCAGACTTCTTAATTTTATACCTTGGAACTTCAGTAGCCAAACCTCTATAAAACTTAATAGCTCTACCAATACCAACTGCAGAAACCATATCCATCTTCTCCGCAGTAATCTCTACTTTTAATTCTGGATCTTTATCTGAACTCTCGCCTTTAATATCCATACCCAAATCCATCAAAGTATCTTTAATATCTTGAACACTAAGTTTCTTTCCAACATGAGAATTAATTTCACTTAACCTTGCATACACATAAACCATAATAAAAGAAAGAATTAAGTTATTTATATTATTTTTTATTTTTATT
>JBFHXM010000097.1:0-3743 GCA_041598975.1 Candidatus Woesearchaeota archaeon
CCCCGAAAAGATTGAAACTAACGATTTCCACAAAGTAGGTTTAAAATTCATAATAAGAATAATAAAATCAAAAATTTATAAATATAAGTATAACTTCAAACAAGATTAAATTACTTCATGTTCTTCTTCATATCCTTCAAAACATCCTCAAACATCTTGAGAGTAACTTTTACTTTATCCCCTTTCTTCTTCCTACTTCTAATAGCTTGTAAACCTGCTTTCTGGCATAAAGATTCTATATCAGCACCACTAAATTTAACAGTTTCTTTAGCTAACTTTTTCAAATCAATTTTTTCAAGAGGCATATTCTTAGTATGTATTTCTAAAATCTTCTCCCGAGTCTTATCATCAGGAAGACCTATTTCAATAATACTATCAAGTCTTCCGGGCCTTTTCAAAGCTTCATCAATTAAATCAGGCCTATTAGTTGCAGCGATAATACTAACTCCAGTAAGCTCTTCAACACCATCAAGTTCAGTTAACAACTGATTAACAATCTTATCATTTGAACCCGAAGAACTACTTCCCCTAATACTTCCAATTGAATCAAATTCATCAAAAAATATAATCGCAGGGGCCACTTGCTTAGCTTTTTTAAAAATCTCCCTTACAGCTTTCTCACTCTCACCAACCCATTTAGAAACAAGTTCAGGACCTTTTACAGATATAAAATTCGCCTCACTCTCTGTTGCAACAGCTTTTGCAAGAAGTGTCTTTCCTGTACCTGGAGGGCCAGTAAGCAAAACACCCTTTGGAGCCTTAATACCAACCTCCCTGAAAGTTTCAGGTTCCTTAAGTGGCATCTCAATCATCTCAACCAAATCTCTTTTAGCATCTTCAAGACCACCAACATCATCCCATTTCACATTAGGTTTCCTAATCAAAACCTCTCTCATCGCAGAAGGTTCTACCTTATTTAATGCAGCATCAAAATGTTGAGCTTTAATTCTTATCATCTCTAAAGCATTAGTAGGAATTGTATGTTCAGTTTCAATTAATTTAGGAATCCATGTTTTCAAAGCTTTCATCGCAGCTTCCTTAGTTAAAACTTCTAAATCAGCTCCAGTAAAACCATGAGTAATATCAGCAATCTTGTCTAAATCAACAATATCAAATTCCTTACTCCCTGCAAATTTAGCTAAATCTTGCTTCTTAAAAAGAGGCATTCCTCTAGCATGAACGTCTAAAATTTCACGCCTTCCAATCCTATTTGGAGGATTAATTGGAATTTCCCTATCAAACCTACCTGGCCTTCTCAAAGCAGGGTCAATACTATTAGGCCTATTCGTCGCAGCAATAACAACAACATGCCCCCTACCTTTAAGACCATCCATCAAAGTAAGCAATTGAGAAACTATCCTCCTCTCAGCTTCACCTGAAACATTATCTCTATTAGGCGCAATACTATCAATTTCATCAATAAAAATAATCGCAGGAGCATTCTTCTCTGCTTCTTCAAAAATCTCCCTTAAATGCTTCTCACTCTCACCATAAAACTTACTCATAATTTCAGGACCATTAATAACCCTGAAATCAGCATCAAGTTCATTCGCAAGAGCCTTTGCAAGTAAAGTCTTTCCAGTACCTGGAGGACCATAAAGCAAAACACCCTTAGGTGGAGTAATTCCAATCCTCTCAAAAACTTCCGGATGCTTCATAGGAATCTCAATCATCTCCCTAATAGCACCAACCTCTTCTTGAAGACCACCAATATCATCATAAGTAATAGAAGGAACCTTCAAATCTTTAGGAGAAACGACTTTTTCACTAACTTTAAGCTGTGTATGAGCGCCAATTCGAACATATTTCTTCGGGTTCGTCTTCGTAACAACATAATGCAAAGTTGTACCCATAATATTAAAGAACTGCAAATTTCCCTTAATCACAGCCTTGCCAATAAGCTTCTCCAAAAAAATCTTAGTCGGATCACCTGTAAATTTAACTTCTTCTGTAGGTGCAATCTCAACATTCTTTGCTTCAACAACATCAACTTTGATAACTTCAACTTCCTCACCAAGACCAACACTCGCATTATTTCTAATAGAAGAATCCATCCTAATCAAATTAAGTCCGTTATCTTCAACTCTGGAAAGTTCAACTTTGGCAAGTGCCTCTCCCTTTCCTTTAATCAGAACAAAATCACTAGAAGATATGCCTAACTTAGTCATAGTTTGAGGATCTACTCTAACAACACCTCTTCCAATATCTTCCCTGTAAGCTTCTGCAACATTTAATTTAATCAATTTATTATCTTTCATTTTCTTTGAACTTTATAATATTTTCTTATAACAAATAATAAAAAATAATTATTTATAAACCTTACTATTTTTTATCAAAAACTGAAAATAAAAACACATTTGCGGATTTGAGAAAACATTTTAAACAAAAATTTATATAAAAATAAAAACAATCCATAATATGAAAAAAAGAACAAAACTAACAACACTGCTATTATTAGCTGCAGCAGGAACAACATTATTATCAGGATGTGGACAAAAACAACCAGGACTAAAAAACATTACAACACCTAAAGTGATTGAAACAAGCACACTTTATGGAAAATATCCTTCAAGTTGTAATCTAGAACCTTACACATTCACACCAAATCCTCAAAGTAAAGAAATTACGATATTTATAGACACAGATTATGCAACAATAAGTGATGGAATAAATTACAACACATTTCCTTGCAATTCTCAAGGATTACTTGATAAAAAAGGAAAACCAATAAAAACAGTTCAAATTGGAGATTCAATAATCTCTTCAAAATAAATATTTAATTATTAACTTTATTCCTAACAAACATCACATCCATTTGAATCTCACTATCCCAATGAATCCGATTCTCATTAACATATGGGTACATAACTTTACTTTGTCCAAAATTAACAAAATGAACATAATTATCTTTATACGAGGAATTATCAACTAACCAACAATTACCATAACCATGGATTACTCCTATATTACCAAAACAATTATTCCCTGATTGTAACGCTTCTTCAGTAGAAAGCTTTAAAGTAGAAAACTCATCCATCGTAGGTAATCTCCAACCATTACCCATTCTATTTGCTAAATCTCTTGCTTCTTTCCAAGTCATAGTTTTACGACTTAAAGTATTATGTGTAAAAGATGTCCATTCTAAATTAGTCTTAGTATCAATTACTATAGTAAATTTTTTTCCATTTTCAATAACAACATCATTTTTAAATCTATGTTGATCAGAAACAATAACTTCAATTTTATTGTCAATAGTCTCCATAATTTTATGAATCAATTGAGAACTTTTAGAAAATCCACCCCCCTCTTTATGAGGACCATCCAAAATAATATGGATATCTTGTACATTCATATCTTTAATATTCTTAAGTAAATCTAATTGAAACATCAATAATTGTTCTAATTCCTTGAATAGATTTTCTAACTCTTGTGCATAATTAGATTTTTGCAAAAAAAAATCTTTTACTTTTTTATCTTCCTCAATTTTTCTTAAATTTCCTAATTCTTTTGCAACCATTTTATTCATTCTTTTAATCATTTCAGGAATTGCAATTTTAAAATCATTATTAATCATATTCCAAAGAGATGCTTCTAAATTTTTAATTTCTTCAAAAGTTTCTCTAATTGACTTGTTTTTTCCAAATAAACCCATAAATAAACTCCTAACTTTAACATTTATAAATATTACTAATACATTATAACTAAACAACCTAAATAACAACAATCTTTATAAACACAATCAC
>JBFHXM010000098.1:0-3716 GCA_041598975.1 Candidatus Woesearchaeota archaeon
AATTGAACCTAAAATAAATCCATAGAAATTTTGTATAAAAATAAATGATAATGTTGAAAATAACATTAAAAATTTTGCTAATATTAAAGTTTTTTTATGCCCAAACCTGTCTGCAAAATACCCCGAAGGAATTTCTAATAAAAATGCTACTAAATTTCCAATTCCCGTATATAAACCAATCATATTTGCAGTTGTATTTGGTAAAGTTAGAAAATATATTGATAAAATAGTAATATAATTTCTTCTATTTGTAAGCATAAATACAAAAATTTTCCAAAAATTGCTTTCTAATTTATTTTTCATCATTTATTTCCCGAAGTTTCGCTTGATGCTTGCGTACCAGTCCAGAATTTCCTTGAAGTCTTCCTCATCTAGTTCCGGCCAGAGCTTTTTTGTCAGGTAAATCTCACTATATTCGCTGTCCCAAAGCATAAATCCTGACAATCTTGGGGCATCTCCAGGTCTCACAATTATCTCAGGTGGCAGCGAGTTTGAAAAATGTATATTGTCTTTTATTGTTTGAACTGAGATTTGGTTTTCTTCAAGTTCGCCAGAATTTATTTTTTTTAATATGTTTTTGACAGAATGTAAGATTTCCTCTTGCCCATCATAGTTTATCGCAATGTTTGTTTTGTATTTGTATTCGCCAATGCCATAATTGTGTTTTTGAATCTTGTTTTTTAAAGTGGAAATGAAGAAACCTTCTTCCTCGGATTCAGCAGTTTCCTTGTCCTCGACTTCTGCAAGGTTTCCTTTGATTTCCACCCTGACTTTGTTCTCAAACAGAAAGTCCCATATCTCTTTTTCCAATGAAAAAAACTTAATGAGTTTTGCAAGAATCTTTTTTTCTTCAACTGGCCTTTTATGAAAATTGTCGTTGGAGAGGGCAAAAAAGCTGGTTTCAGGCAAATTGTATTTGATTTGAAATTTTACAAAATTTAAGAATTGCATCATTCCTGCCTTGTAACCTTCTTCTTTTGAAAGATTATTTTTCTTGGAGTATCTACGGTTTCCATCCATTATAAATCCTATGTGATTAACATCCATAAATAACGAATTAGGAATAGTTTTATAAAGATTGCTCATTACCTATTATTTATGAAAAAGAAATTACTATTTTTTTTAGTAATGATTGTATTTTGCCTAGGCTTTAGTTTTAATCAGGTTAATGCGGCAAAAATTGATTTGGTTGTTTATGTGTATGAAGACGAGAGTATTTTCAATTATATAATTACTTTTAATGACACCGAAAGTTATAATAAGTTTTCAATAGAAAAACCAAAAGATGCTAGAATAGATTATGTTGTTGACCAAGATGGTGCGATAGAGTATGAAATTGCAGGAGATTATTATATTTTCAAACCAGACAATCCTGATACCAAAACAATACTTCTAAAGTATAGGTCAAAACTAACCTCCAAGGAAATTTACACTACGCAGGCTTTCAAGACGTACATGAATTTTAATATCCCGGTAGAATTTTTTGAGTTCAAAGTTGTTTTAAAAAGTAATTTTGGAGAAATTATAAGCATATTCCCCGGAGATTACCAATTGCAACCAAACAACAGGATATCATGGACAAAAACTGACCTTTCTAGTGATGAAGTGTTTATCATAAATTTCAAAGATGAGACAATAATTGAGAATACGACAAATGAAATTCCGTTTTATTATTATGTTATAATTGTAATACTGATACTTCTTGCAATTGTTAATTTTCTGGCTTTTTATTTACAATACAAAAAGAACAAGCAAATCAAGGAAAAGGGACACGAAGTTACATCTGTTAGACCTGAGATTCATAAACAACCAAAAACAGAAACTTCTGCACATGTTGAAAAAAGTGCAAAAGTAGAAGAGCCAGTAGACATGTTTAAAGAGATTGTAGAGAAACACCTTACTGAAAATGAAAGAGATGTTGTAATGATTGTAAAAGATAATGAAGGCATAGTTCAACACGATATCTTGAACCATCTTCCACACTTAACAAAATCAAATTTGAGTAAGATTGTTGCAAAGCTTAACTCGAAAAAAATATTGAAGCGAATCAAAGTAGGAAAAGTTAATAATATTTATCTTGGAAGCAAGATAAGTGGAAATGGTAATTCTTCTGAAGTTGAAAAGGAAGAAGAATGATAGTTTATAAGTAAAATTATTATTACTATTATTGTTATTATTATTTTGTGAACATATAAGGAAGATTTATAAACTTACTAATTAATTTCTTATTAGTGACGAATAATGAATAATGGAATTTCTTTAGAAGGCATCCTGAACGAATCACCATATAAATACAAACCTATTATAAATAGGGTTGAAGATGCTGCAAAATGGATTTATTCAATTCTTTATGATTATTCTGAAGAAAAAATCAATATTGTATCCCATCTGGCAGATGCAGATGGTTTTGGTTCTCAAATTGTTTTTCACAAAGGTTTAGAATTACTTTTAGACTTTCTTGGTAATAGTTTCAAGCAAGTTGAATCTACAAGAGTTATGAGTTTCTCTTCTGAAAAAAAAGAAGACGGCAATCTTGAAAGGCTTAGAAAGGTTATGGGTGAGGGCAAATGGATTATTTGTGATTCTCCAACATTAATACCTGCAGATGCTAATTCCTATCTGAACGAATTATTGATTGTGGACCATCACCCAGTTAAAGAAGGTTTTGATTCACAATTTATTAATGTAAATCCGCATCTTGACGGGATTAATGGTAGTAAAGAACTTTCTGCATCCATGCTTTCCACTTTGATTATTAACAGAGTTTATGAGATGATTGAAAATGATTTTGCAGAAGATAGAGACAAGACAACAAAAAGAAGACTTCACAAACTAAGAGAAGATTTGGATTATGTATCTATTTTTGGACTTGCAGGAGCACAGGCAGATATGCAGGATGACTCCGGCCTAAATGGTGCCATGTACAGATATTTAGAAGAAAGAGGAGTAATCAAAAAAATCAATTCCCCTTTTTATGGATATAACTCCAAAAATACAGAAAAAGTTTGGGCACAGCATACACCATTGTTTAATATGATGTATGAAATACCTAATTCAAATGAAATTTCAAAACATTTGAAAAACAAATTTGAGACCCTTAGTGAAGATAAAAATGAGCTTCTTCAAAAAATTGGCCAAAAACACAGACTTGCATTTGCAAAATCTGAGAGCGGATTTGGAATTAATGTTTATTATTTGAGAACTCTTTCTGAATATGAAATAAAAGGATTTAATAAAGATATGAAGGAGTTGACAGGCATGGAAGCAATACTTATCGATGAAACCTCCGGAAATGGACATATGAACCTGACTGTTAATGAACCTTTTAATGATTCAGGATTTTATGATGCTAATGATGATGTTACTAACATGGAACTGAGAGTTAGGTTTGCAACAGATTTTATTAAAGATCTTGGATTTGATATTGAAAAACCACTTTCCTTACAACAAAGAGAATTTAGAAGAAAATTAAAAAGACTTTTTGTAGAGAACTATAAAGCATTTTGTGACAGAGAAGATTTGGAATGGGCTTTGTTAGAATTAGAAAAAGAACAATTTGTTCCAACCATAGAAAAAGGTCTAGTTTCTAATTCAATTCCTGAAATCGCAAATATGATGACTGCAATGTCAAAGCAAAGGGAAGGAGATTTGTTCATGGGGGCGGTTGATGAAGTTTTATATGGAAGAACAGATATCAAAGGAAACAATCATGTTAG
>JBFHXM010000099.1:0-3702 GCA_041598975.1 Candidatus Woesearchaeota archaeon
AACCTGTAATTTCCATATTTTCATATTCTTTTTCAGAACCTAAAGGAAAACCATACATACTTGCAGGTTCTACTGTAAGATTTCTAAAAGTAGGAAGATGACTTGTATTTATGTCATCTAAACCTTTAACTTTCTTTCCATCAAAACCATTAAATGCTGCACCAGTAAGCATAACTAAAGCTAATCCCTTAATAGCATTTTTCTTATTTATACCTAATTTGTTTAATTTATCTTTAAGTGTATTCCCTGCTACTTTCTGTTTTTTTAATTGATTGTTTAATGGGCTTCCCCAAGTTTGTCCAACTTCTACCATATATATTATAAGATATACTTATTTATAAAGGTTTCTTTTTGTTACTACTTGTAAGTGTATTTTGTTTTAAAAAGAAAATTTTATAAACAATATGGGTTTTGTTTATAGTATTAGTTTCTTGGGAACTTAGCTCAGTTGGTAGAGCACCAGACTGAAGATCTGGGTGTCCCCGGTTCAAGTCCGGGAGTTCCCACTTTGTTTTTCTAACTCCGGACTTTCACCTTACACAGTCACTCGTTTCACTCGTTCGGTGCATTTTTTGCTTGCAAAAAATACTTCAAGTCCGGGAGTTCCCACTTTGTTTTTCTAGAAGATTTGTAAATGATTTGAAAGTTAAAAATAAAAGAAAAATAATTAATTCCATTCAAGACTCCAGACCCAGTGCCCAAATAAGTTTTCCTGGTATGTTAAGGTCTGATTGAATGCATTATAATAGGTGGTCGTGTTGTCTTCGCTCTCTTCCTGCCTTACAATCTCAAAGATATTGTACACCATATTCTCTAAAGTTTTCGCTTTTTTCTTCACTGTAGACTTAACATCATCTTCTTGATTGTCATCAAATATTCTTTTTTTAGGCTCGCAACTTTCTTGACCTGCAAAAACTACGCCTGTTGCAAGTATCATTAATACTATGGTTATAAACAATTTTTTAACAATCATGGTATACCTAATATGGATTTTGAGATATATAAATCTAACTATTGGTGATTTGTGGGCCATCTTTTGTTCTAAAAGGTTTATAAATAGTTGAATTTTAATGTTTTTTATGGAAACAGATGTTACAAAAATTCTTGATGAAAAAGGGATTAGATATGAGTTAAAAAAACATCAAAATGAAGCACTTACTTGTGAACTTGCTGCAAAGGAAAGAGGTTGCAGAGTTTCACAGATTGTCAAAACAATGGTTGGAAAGGATGATAAAAGCAATTATCATGTTTGCTTGATTCCAGGAGACAAGGTTTTGAAGATTAAAAAGGTGCGTAAGGAAGCAGGAGGAATTAAAGTTGATTTAGTTAACCCTGTCAAGATTGCAGAGGAATTAGGCTTGATTGTCGGCGCGATTTCCCCACTTATTTTTCCTGAAGGTGCCAAGTTTTACATTGATCCGACTATTCTTGAAGAGGAGTTAGTAGATATCAGTTCTGGAGACCCTTTTGCAGGAGTGGAGTTGCTGTCAAAGGATTTGGTTGAGATTATTGGGGGGAAGGTTTGCGAGATTATCTCTAATAATAGTTGATTTTTAATTTAATGATAATATGTCTTCAATATTCTGCTCTTTTACATTGCCTCTTGCTCTTTGCGGATAGTTTTTATGAAACATTTCTTCACAGCCACTCACATATCCATCATGACTAATTCTTATTGCCCTTGAAAATGTGTCAGAAAAAGGCATGTAATTTATTTTAACTTCCGAACCATTTTTTTGAGGAAAATTATTATATATGACACCATAATCATCTACTAAAAGGTTTTTTGTATCTATTACTTTTTCTTCAACCAGTTGAGTAATCAATTTTCTCTGTGTATCAAAATCTGCCTTTAACAATACTTGAAAATTTTGAACTTCTGAAAAATCAATTACTTTTCCACTAATTACATCGTCATAGTAGTTTGCAATAGTATAATGATCTATTTCTAGATCATTCACAAGACCAGAATTTCTAATATAGGGAGAAATTATAATATTAGAGATATCAATATTATTCATTTCCCTAATAAGAATCTCAAGATAATGTCTATTCCTAGAATTTAATGTATGACTGATAAAAACCTTATCTTTTAATTTTTTAGGCAATGATTTTAAATTATCTCTGACTATCCCATAATTTCCCCTTCCCCTAATATTGTCGTGGTCTTCTCCAACACCATCTAAACTTACATCAATATAGTCTGGCACAATTTCTAAAATGGCATCAACAATTTCATCGCTTAAAAAATAACCATTGGTTACAAAACCGAACCTTAATTTTTTATTTTCATGCCTTTTTTCTGCAAAATAACTTAATAATTCTAATGTTTTATCCCAAGAAAGCAAAGGTTCCTTTCCAACATTACCAAATGTCAAAGCGCCCATTCCAATTAATTTGTCAAATACTTCTTTCCACATAGAAACAGGTAATTCATTATCTGTTTCTTCATAACCAACATAACAATGCTTACACTTAAGGTTGCATACATTATTTATAAAATAAGATACTTCTAACGGCCTATTCACAAGAAAAGGTGCGCCATTTTTCCCAATTCCTCCATTTGATCCTGAAAATCCTACTGCCATAGATTGTTGTGTATTTTAATTTATTAAAAACTATTTGTCAATTTTTACTAAAAAAAGAGAAATTTATAATAATAAATCAAGTTTTTTCAGAATATTTATAAATAACATACTATAATAATTAATATGGACACAATAAATTTGGACAAAATTGATAAAAAACTACTAAGCTATATTTTTCATAATTTCAGAGAGCCTATGACTCAAATAGCAAAGAAATGCAATATCTCACGAGAACAAGCTGAATACAGGATTAAGAAATATGAAGAAAAAGGTTTAATAAAAGGTTATCTTGCATTTTTTGACTTATATTCTTTGGGTTTCAATAAGAATTACATAATAAAATTAAGAGTCAAAAATCCTAATTTAGATAAATTATCACAAATAAAGGATGTAGAAGGAACACTCATATTTACAAAATTGCAATGTTATGGGGAGTGGGATTATGTTTTGACTATTTTTACAAAAAACAAAACAAACATATTAGATTTTATTTCAAAACTTTATGGGACATGGAAAGAAGATTTATTAGATTATGATGTTTTTGAACCAATTGAATTACATTTTTATCCTCTCAAAATCTTTGAAATAAACCAGGGAGAGAAATTAAATTTTTATGAAACTAAAAAAACAAATCTTGATGTGTTGGACGAAAAAATAATTATTGAAATCTCTAATAATGCAAAGATAAAAATAGTCGAGCTTGCAAATAAAATAAAAGAAAAAGTAGAAACTGTGAATTATAGGTTAAAAAAATTAGAAAATGGCATAATAAAAGGATATCGGATACTTCTAGACATAGATAAGATTAATTATAAGCTTGCACAAATAGTTTTAAAACATAATAATCTTTCAAAAGAGAATCAAAATAAAATAATAAAATATGGAACATATAGCAAAAATATTCATGCAGTAGGAATAGGTATTGGAAAGTATAATACATTATTCCAAATAATTTATAAAACTCCCGAAGAATTAATTAATGAAATAAATAGTATTAAAAAAAACTTTTCAGAAAATTTAATTGATTATGAACTAATACATATAGAGAATGAACTCCCACCTAAAACTATATAACTTTTAGATTAAAGAACTGTATTCTTTTAATGAAACAGTT
>JBFHXM010000100.1:0-3691 GCA_041598975.1 Candidatus Woesearchaeota archaeon
AACAGGAACAGGAAAAACTGCTGCTTTCGGACTGCCAATCATACATAAAATAGAAGCAGGCAACAAACTGCCTCAGGCAATTATATTAACACCTACAAGAGAGTTGGCAATACAAGTATGCAAAGAACTAGAGACATACTCCCGAAACAAAAAATTATCTATCCTAACGGTATATGGTGGCTCACCAATAAATGCACAAATAAAAACCCTTAACAGAGGAGTAGACATCGTTGTGGGAACCCCTGGAAGAGTGCTTGACCTTATAAACAGAAGACAGCTAATGCTAAACAACATAACACACTTTATTTTGGATGAGGCAGACGAAATGCTCAAAATGGGATTTATTGAGGACATAGAAACAATTCTTGAAGTATCAAGCAAAAAAAAAAGAGTATACCTATTCTCAGCTACAATGCCACCAAAAATCAAAAACCTAACAAAAAAATACCTGAAAAAGCAGGTAATAATCGAAGTGGAAAAAAAGCAGGAAATTTCTGATCTTATCAAGCAGGAATATTACATTGCAAAGCACTCCGAAAAAATCCAGATTATAAAAAACATAATCGACAACAACAACTTCTTTTACGGAATCATATTCTGTAGAACAAAAGTTGATGTGGAAAATGTAAAAGACATGCTTAAAAAAAACAAATATGAAGCAGACTGCATACATGGAGATATCATGCAAAATAAAAGGGAAAGAATCCTAAACCGATTCAGAAACATGACTATAAACATCCTTGTTGCAACAGATGTAGCTGCAAGAGGAATAGACATCAACAACCTAACACATGTAATCAACTACTCACTTCCAAAAGAATCAGAAATATACACACACAGAATAGGAAGAACAGGAAGGGCAGGAAACACAGGAACAGCAATATCATTAATTACTCCAAAAGAAACTGGACACTTAAATGATATTCAAAGAGAATTGAAAATAAAAATCGATAAAGCTTCATCTCCAACAAAAACCGAAATAAAAGAAATGCAAGATAACAAATTAAGTAAAACTATAGAAACAATTTTAGAAAACAAAACAAATACTCTATATTTAAAACAATGCAACAAACTAATAGAAGAATTCGGAGCAGATAATGCGCTTAGTGCAATACTTTCCATGTTAGATAACAAAGAACACAAATCAGAAAAGAAGTTCTCAAAAAACGAATCTAAAACAAGAAACAACAAAATTAGAAACGACAAAACAAGATTATTTGTAGCAAGAGGTAAAATGGATGGAATTCATAAAAAAAATGGATTAATCAATTTTCTTGAAAAAGAAACAAGAGTAGGAAATTTAAGGGGAGCAGACATAAAAGTATGTGAGAAATTTTCATTCATAACACTAGACACAAAAGAAGCAGAATTAATACTCGATGAATTTGATAAAAGAAAAGGAAGGTCAATTGTAGAGATAGCATCTACTTAAATAATACAAACAAAATAAAATGAACTCACACATATACAAAGAAAACATAAAACTCGGACAAGAAGTTGGAATAGTCTTGAAAAAAGATCAAAAAACAGGAAAACTAACACATGGCATAATAAAAGAAATCCTTACTAACTCCTTATCTCATCCACATGGAATAAAAGTAAAACTAACAAACAATAAAGTAGGGAGAGTAAAATTAATCAAAAAAGTGTGATTTTTTGAAAAAATATTTTCACAAGCTTTTATAAAGGCATAATCATTAGCATTTTTATGGATAAAAGAGAAAATAACCCTGCAGTAAAAAGATTAAAAAGATTAGAAAGAAAAATTGACAATGGTCTTTTTGGTGCAAATTCAACAACAAATTTTTTTGGAAAATATAATTCTCGAGGAAAATTAATAACAGTTACACCAAAAATTTTACTTTCAACAGAATTTCATATTAGACACTTGGAAATGTTTCACAAACTTCCAGGAAATAGTGGTAGTATGTCAAGTAATTTTCAACCAGATATAGATTATGCAAAAAGACTTCAAGACGCAGCAGACACCTTTAGTGAAAGATACGGGACAAAAACAACTCAATAATGTTTATTACTTAATATTATAAATACAAACTATTATAAATAGTCACAAATAAGAATTATTAAGATATAAAATCTAGCTATTTAATTCTTCATAAAAGAAGCATATCTACCTATTTCTTATATATTCTTTAAAAAATGAGTGATGAATACACAAATCAAGAAAAAACATACTATAAAGTAAAATGCTCCAAATGTGGAGAAGACGCAGAAGTTCCTTTCAAACCAGCAGAAGGAAGACCAATATACTGTAAAGATTGTTACAGAAAACAGAGGTCCAGATACTAAAATGCATTGTGGGAACTGCAACAGCAGAGACATAAAAAGCAGAAAAAACTATTCTCATGGAAAAAGTTCAAAAGCCAAAACTTCTCGTTTTTGCAAAGAATGCAATTCCAGTAACGTAATTGAAGAGAAAAAAAGATTCTTTAGAAAAAGAAGATTTTAATTTTATTTTAATAAATATTCTAAAAACTAATTAAGTAGATGACAATATCCAGTAGATTTATTTGCACTGCTAGGATCCTCTAAATGCCAATATTCTGTTCCAAAAAATACTTCAGCAAGAATAGTTAAATCCATTCCAGCTTCAGTTTCAACAATATTATTTTCTAATGTAGTTTCTAAAAATCCTGCTCTTATCAATCTTTGAGTTGCTTCACAATTATTATTCACATCATAGCATTTGCCATGGTGATGTGCTTGCAAATCATAAATATGTTGACTTAACTCTTCAAATCCTTCAATAAAAGATCCTTCGTCTCCATTCATAAAATACAATAACATATAATCATTTATAACATTTATCTATTTCACTCCTTTTCAAAGACAAATTTATAAACTCTCAATTATAAATATTCAATATAGAAATGACACAATCTGTCTTTAACGAAGAAGAACATGCAGAAGAATTGGCAAAATTCGATTTAGAATATATACAAACATTAAACTTGCCAATAAAAGTTTCAGAAAAGCTTCTAAATAATGTTAGAGACAGGTATATAGACTTTTTAAAAGACAAAAACACCTTAGAAAAAATATTGGAGTTTGAAGATTCACCACATCCCCGTATGGCTCGTGAAGCAATAAGTACCTCCGGAGGAATCCTAGCAGAAAAATTAGAACTTTTTGATTTTGCCAGAAAACTATACAAAATTGCAGACCAATACAGTTATGCTAAACATGTAGATGTAGTAGAAGGCAAAATTACATTAGATGATTTTCTGCAAGAAACAGACTTAAAAACTTGTAATGGAATACTTCCAATTTACCATCACAAAAAAGACAAAACATCAGTGAGAAAAATCCAAGCAAGGGCAAGAAAAATTTGTCTCGAAGAACAAAAATACACTCATGCAGCAATATGGTCAAAAAATATGCAAGACTTTGATTTAGCACTTCAAGACATACAAACCTTATTTTCTTCAAATCAAGAACTAACATTTGAACATGGAAAAGATATCTTAAGTCTTGCAAGAATAGCTAAAAAAGCAGGATATTCAAACTATGCAAGATTTTTCGATTATGCAATACAATTTTATAAAACACAAAAAACTGGACATTATAAGTAGCAAGAGCATATTATGAATCAGAAAGACAAGAACAGGCAATAGAACATTTTAAAAAAGCAAAATGCTTTCAAAGAGCATTATGGACAACAAAATCAGTA
>JBFHXM010000101.1:0-3683 GCA_041598975.1 Candidatus Woesearchaeota archaeon
ATTTAGAGGTTTTTTACCTATTTGGTCTAAATGGGAGAAAATTATTACAATATTGTCAATTGTAATTTTAATATTTTTATTTTAAATTAATTGAGATTATTTTTTACTTTTCATGATTTTTATGAATTCTTTGTATGGTGCATTTGTTTTTATTCCTATTCTTGAATTGTGGGGTTTTGAAACTTTGTATTTTTTCTTTTTGAGTTCTTCAATTAGTTTTTCGAATTTGATGTGTGTTTCGAATTTGTGTTCTTTTTGAAATTTGTGCGGATTATAGTATCCAATTATGTCTATTTCGTCTTGAAGTTTGTTTAGGAGTTTTGTGATTTCTTTGTTTTCTTTGATTAGGTTTATGTTTTTGATTGTTTGTTTTAGGAATTGCTTGTCGCAAAGCGGGCCAGTGTAAGTTTTTCCAAGGGAGTTTTTTTGTTCTAGTTCTGTTATTTTTGTTTCTTGTGTTTTTTTGTCCCATGATATGTATTTGAGGTCTTTGATTGTTAGGTGTGCTTTTGTTCTGCTTTCTTCTATCTTGAAGAATATTTTGTAGTAGTGGTCTTTTGAGTATGCTATTAGCGGAGTTGCGGATTTTTCGTGTTTTGCGGTTTGTCTTTGCACGTATGCTATGAGGTTTCTTAGTCCGAGTTCTTCATAGTAGTGTGTCATTTCCACTTTTATTCCGTACTTTCTTAGGGTTGTTTTTGGGTATGTTCCACATAGTGCTGCGGTATCTGTTGCAGTCACGCTTAGTATTCCGTTGTGTTTTATTTTTTGGCATGCGATATCTAGAAAAGGTACTGGGGAACCGAAGGGGTCTATTTCTATGAAGTTGTAGTTGTTTTCGTTTATTGTCGAGATTGCATCTTGGTTTAGTAGTTTTATTTTTTTTAATGAAGTTTTGTTTTGCTTGAAGTTTTTTTTGATGTTTTTTATTGCGGTTTTTGATATGTCGGCCATTGTTATTTGCTTGAAACATTCAGGGATTGTTTTTAGGAATCTGATTTCCCTTATCCCTGATGCTGCCATCGGGTCGCAAAAAGTTATTGGTTTTGAAAAGTAGGTTTTTATTACGAGCATAGATATGTCTCTATTTAATTTCATAAGCGGATTGTAGAATACAGTAAGTTCTTTGGAGATTTTGTTTCCGTAGTATGTGATTGTGGTGTTTTCTTCACAAATTGTTTGGGTTTTCTTTTTTTTTGTGAAAATCATAGTAATTGGTAATTTAATTTTGTTTATAAAGGATTTGGAGTTTGTTTCAGATATTAAGATTTGGCTTTTATGTTATTTTTATGTCGGGATTGCCAATGTCCAGTCGCACCTTTTTTCTTTCAAAAGAAAAAAGCCTGCACCAAAAAAGAAATTTATTTTTTTATCTAAAAAACTTTATAAATGGATTTGGATTTATTTTAAATATTAAGACTTGGTTTTTATGTTATTTTAATGTCGGGATTGCCAAGTCTGGTCAACGGCGCAGGACTTAAGATCCTGTCACAATAGTGTTCGTGGGTTCGAATCCCATTCCCGACACTCTTATTTTGACAAAGTCAAAATTATAGTATAGATTTTGGTTCTCACCCACTCACACTTCGTGTTCGAGGTACGAGAAATTTTTCTTCGAAATAATTTCTGGACTTTGTGAGACTTCGCTTACACAAAGTTTCGAATCCCTTGTGAGCATAGCGAACAAGGCATTCTTATTTTGTTTTGGAAAAAATTTATATAAAGGTTGTTTTTTATATTAGTATGGAGTTTAAAACTAAGCGATTGATTTTGAAAGAGTTTAGGGAGCATAGTTCTTCTGAGAAGAAAATACTCGCAAAGGAGATATTCAATCAGATTGATGATGCTGCTCTTCAGAATACGAGGATTATTGAATTTATGCATCAGCAAAATCTTGATATGTATGAGCTTAATTTTGCTGAGGAGTTTGTGAATAAGGAGTCAGAAGAGAGTGAAGTTTTTGCTGTGTATCTTGCATCGGGCAATAATTTTGTTGGTTTGATTGATGTGCATGAAATAAATAATTTTAATCTTAGTGCGGAGATTGGTTGCTGGATTGGTAAGGACCATAGAAGAAAGGGTTATGCAACTGAAGTTTTTAAGGAGATTATAAAACATTGTTTTAATGATTTGAGGTTGAATAAGTTGAATGTTGCGGTTTTTTCTTTTGATGAGCCTTCTAACACTTTTGTTAGGAAGATGGGTTTTAAAGAGAGAGGCGTAGATAGGAACGCAGTATTTAGGTTTGGTTCTTATTATGATATTAATTGGTATGATTTGCTAAGGCTTGAACCGAACAAGTAATTTTATAAAGTTTTTTTCATTATCTTTTTGTATGTTAATGCAAGCGTATGAAAAATTGGGGGTTCCTGCTTCTGCTTCTAGTGATGAGGTTTCAGTTGCTTATTTTTTTTTAGCAAGAGACATACATCCTTCTATGTATCCAAATAATTTAGTTATAAATCAGAGATTTGCTGAACTTACTGGAGCATATAAACAAATTTGCAGGATTAGAGGATTTCCTTTTCTTTTAGAGAGTGTTCCTGATCCTTCTAAGATGTCTCTTGAAGATTTTTTGTTTGCTTTTGGAGAAAAGGAGCAAGTTTTTTGTTCTACCAGAAAAAATGATAGTCCGAAAAGAGGCAGGTTTTTTTCTTTTTTGTCTGGTTTGTTTAATTAGTTAATTTTATATATCTCCGTTTTTTATAGTATGTATGGATGAGAGAGAGAAGAGGCTTGATTTTATGAAGTGGACGGGGAGGATTATAAGTATTTTAATTGGTTTGTTTTTGGTTTTGATGTCTTTTGACACGCCAGTTTTCACTTTAGGTTTTTTTATGCATTTAATTCCTGCGTTTTTGGTTTTTGGTGCGCTTGGTGTTGCATGGAAGTATGAAGTTATTGGTGGCTGGATTTTTGTTCTTTTGGGGCTTATTTCTGTTTTCTTTTTTTCAACTTATGAGGATGTTGTTACTTTTTTAATTGTGAGCATGCCTCTTTTTGCTGTAGGTGTTTTGTTTTTGTTTTGTGGGTTTTACGAAGTTGATTGATTTTTAGTTAGATAGTATCTCTATCATTTTTTCAGAGATGAAATTTCTTACATTCATTTCAATTTTGTAGTTGTATTTGTTAACTATTATCTCAAAAGTCATGTAAAATTGGTCTTTGTCGTTTTTGTCTATTTTTATGATAATGTTCTCTTTTGCACTGATTAAATCATTGAAATTGCTGAAAATTGAATTTACTATCTCTTCTTTTATTTTTGGATATTTTTTAAAATTGGAGTTTTGTACAGAGAATTCGTGTTTTATTATTCTTAGTGAACCTTTTGTAAAGTTAGTTATCTCTTTTGAAGCTACCAATGTATTTGGGATGTAGATGTAATCTCCGTATTCTGTTCTTAATTCTATGTTTTTTAATGTGATATCTGTTACTTTTCCTTTGTACTCGCCTATTTTTACATAGTCTTTTAGTCTTATTTCATCTGAAAACATTATCAATATTCCGTTGATAAAATTTGAGATGTAATCTTTGAATATTAATACCATTGCTACAGCAACTATACTTATTGTTGTTAGTAGTTGTATTATGTTGATGATGAATGTGTGCACGATTACTAGTATAAATGTTGCATGACTCAAAAAAAATGATATTTTGTTAATTCCTAGAATGTAATTGTCTAC
>JBFHXM010000102.1:0-3566 GCA_041598975.1 Candidatus Woesearchaeota archaeon
AAAATCAGTAAGTAAAAAATCATCCAGAGTAACTGCTAAAAATTTAGTGGAACAAAAACTAATATTTGCAGAACTTGAAGAAATTACTTATTTAGAATCAGTAAAAGATGTTATTGATGAAGACCCTGAAAGAGCAATTAGATATTTACTTAGAAAACCCCTCCAATTAGCAACAAGATACGGAGTTGAAGATCACTTACTTAATCTAGTTCAAAGAAGAGCTTGGTTCAATATTGCATACAAAATAGCTAAAAAAACAGGCCAAAACACAACCAATCTAGAACATCTATTAACACAAGCAAGAGAATTTGAAATTATAATAGAAGATGAATTAGGTTGGATGGCAATAGCAAGCAATAACTCCTTTATGAAATATTTTAATAGTAATGAAAGACAACGTTTTTATTCAAGATTTTTTGGCAGGTTAGTAGATGCAAACAAAGAAGTAGCAACTAAAATATGTCAAGACTGGGAAAAAGAAGGAGCAAATTATAATTTCGATATATTAAAACATTTCAATTTTGACGCAAACCTATTTCATAGTTTAATAGTAAGAAAATACTATCAGAATAGAACCACTAGAACAATTAATCAACAACATTTTGATGAAGAAATAACTAATGAAGAAACTGAGTTTATTACACAATCTGCTCAAATACTTCTAAATAATGGAATGAATGAATTTTTAACAGTCAACTTACCAAATAGATATGGGATATTCAAACCAAAAGTAAAAGAAATACAAGAACAAGCAAAAAAGAGATACATTCAAAAAGCAAAAAGATTAGGAGCATATAGGAGACATCACCAAATATAAATCTTTCCTTATAAAAAAATACAAATATTTATAACAAAAAAACTTGAAATAATTACATATGCATACTAAACCTAAAAAAACACAAATATCATTTTTCATAATTCTGGCATTTTTTATAATAATAGGTTTAGTGCTCTTTATAAGTTCTAATAGTGAAAAAAACAGTGATGATTTAGAAATAAAAGGGCCCGTAAATGCAGATTCAGAACTGGAAATACTAGACGACCAGGTAAATGAATGCATTGAAGACATCCTAACTCGTGGAATGTATAAATATGGATATGGAGACATAACAATTCTAAAACAATTCCTTAATGATAATTTAGCAGATTGCATAGTGGACATAAACGAAATCTTTTACGGAAAAAGTGTAATGGTTGGCGAACCTGAAGACATAAACATTCTTTTGGACACAAACACAAACTATTTAGATGTTAATCTTGAAATCCCTTTGGTTTTAGAAAAAGAAGGACAATCTTTCTCATTACAAAGATTCAAAGCAGAAGTTCCAACAAAAGAAAAAAAACAGTTCAATCTAGCAGAAGTGAAATGGTGGAAAGGTGGCGATGTTTCAGGAAGAAGAGTTGATTCAGGTTTAATTGTACAAGACGGAGGAGTAGGAATAGAATTCGTCCAAACAATGCTGAATACTGATCCAAGCGGAAGCCAAGACGAAGAATGGGGAACTGTTTACTTCTTCTGGCAGCAGGAAGGACAATGGCACGGAAAATCTATAGAACACATTCCAGGGTGGAGACCCTCAAACACAAAAAACGGGCTCCATTATGTTCTTAAAAATGTCGGTCCGGATACTTTGCCAATGGGATGGAAAACATGTTATAATGGAAGAAATGATTTAGGAATGTATTATGATGCAGCAGTCCCGCCAATTGGAGAAGAAGTTTATTATTTGGTTATTGAAAGTGACAATAACAATAACAGAACAGACACGGCCCCATATACAATAACTACAGAAAATAAATGCACAACACAACCAGACGACCAAGTTCCAACTTCCTATTATGAGAAAACAAATCTTAATGTAAATGTAAAAGTAATCGGTGAAACAAACTCAGATGGTTTTCTAAGCATGACCGAATTCAAAAACAAACTTTATGCTGGAACATACAGCATGAGCGGAAAAGTAAACATTTACAGTTATAGCAAAGATGATGGATGGAAAAAAGAAGTTAATCTTCCAGTAGGAGAATCGGCTTTCGACATGAAAGTTTTCAAAGACAATCTATATGTAATTTGTGAAGGGAACGGAGAAATATTCAAATCACCAGACGGTTCAAACTATGTTAAGATATTCGAGCAACCCGACCACGAACTAGGTTTAGGCATGGGAGTTTTTGAAAACAAACTATATGCAACATTTAGCGATTTCAAATCAGGAAACAACCAAGATAGAAATGCAGAAGGACCAAGATTATATGTAACTGAAGACGGAAATAACTTTAGAAAAGTAGACTGGGCAATCAACAGAAAAGGTGGATGCGTAGTTTATGAGATAGCAACATTCAATAACAAACTCTATACAAATGTATATTGCAATGGGCACACACTAACAGAGAACTTTGAAAGTTCAGACGGAGAATGGTGGGCTTTAAAATCTAGTCCCGAATATTTCAGGTCCATGTTGCCAAAAGACGGCAATGATGAAAAAATGTTCGGAATCAAAACAAATTTGGGAACTATAACATTAATAGAATCAACAGATGGAATCCATTACAACGAATTAATAGAACTAAAAGAAAGACCAACTAACTACGTCATATACAAAGATGACTTATACATACTAACAAGTGCTTGCTGGAAGTGTACTTCTGGAACAGTAAAAGCAAGATTGCTCAGATATAGTTTTGATGATGAAAAATTAACATTAATTCATGAATTTAATGAATATGAAGCAAGGATATCACAAGTATATGAAGGCTCATTATATGTTGGTACAAAAGACCATTCATCTAGAAAAGCCAGAATGTACAAAATTGATGTGAGTTAAAACTATTCAAATCTAAAAAACTTCCTTTCAAAATCAATTATCTTCATATTTCTAACTTCAACACCCTCTTCTGCAAGTAACTTAATCTTCTTATCAATTCCAAAAGCAAAGCCACCTATTCGAGCATCTGAGTTTACAACCCTATGACAAGGAACTATTGGAGAATTAGGATTCTTGTTAAGAACATTGCCAATAGCTCTGTACCCTTTAGAAGAAACATACCTCCCTATCTCTTTGTATGTAGTCACTCTTCCTTTTGGAACTTTTTTCAAAGCTTCATAAACCCTTGCATTAAAACTATTGTTTTTCATCTATACATATTACATGAAATAGTAATTTAAAAAAATACTCACAAACAAAAACACATATAAATAAGTAAAAACAGAACATATCATTATGATGAAAAAAGACAAAAACAAATGTGATACTAAATGTTGTAATTGGGGAAGCTCATGTGGTGGAACTGGCGGATGTAGTTATGGATTAGGATTTATTGGGGCAGCAATTTATTATGTTTCAACTGCTACAGGTTTTTGGGGAATTGTAGTAGGAATACTAAAAGCTCTTGTATGGCCAGCATTTTTAGTTTACAGCGTTCTTAAATTTATAGGAATGTAAATTTATAAAAATATTTTTTCTATTTTTAATTTAACCTCATTCAATTTTTCATTAGAAATTTCTCCAATTTTCTTAACAATTAAATCTTTATGTAATGTAAATATCATATCACAATAAATAAAA
>JBFHXM010000103.1:0-3565 GCA_041598975.1 Candidatus Woesearchaeota archaeon
GAAAAAATAAGCAACACAAGAAAAAACCCTCACATGGATACATTTAGCAAGATATTAACATACATTGCAATAGAATCCATAATTGGAATCATCATAGGAATTCTATTATACTTAATAATTAAAGAAGTCCTTTTTCCAAAACCTTATGGGGGAATCAGGTTTTTCATATATTATGGACTGATAACCTACCTAGTATTCAAATTTATCACAAACCAAAAAGATATGATTAACACTCTTTATTTATCAAAAAAAATAAACAAATGGGAAATTATAACTCCAGGGATAATCTTGATGTTTTGCAGTGTGATAGAGATAGTAAATTACCCAAACACAATAATATTTTATCTAGGCCTAATGATAATATTCCATATATTCACTACAACATATCACATGGAAAACCCCAAAAAGATAGATTTATAAAAATCAAAATAAATATAAGTGTATGCTGACTGTAGTCTTACCGACATATAATGAATCAGAATTTATTGAAAAAACCATTACTTCTATAATCGAACAAATAAAAAAAGCCAAAACAGGATATGAAATTATTGTTGTCGATGACAATTCCCCAGATAAGACATGGCAAATTGTAGAAAATCTTTCAAAAATCAACAAAAACATCAAGCCTTATGTAAGATACAGGCACAAGGGATTGAGTGATGCAATAGTTGACGCATTCACAATTGCAAAAGGAGATTATCTATTGGTAATGGATGCAAATGGAATGCATGACGAAAAAAAAATTCCTGAGATGCTAAAAGAAATAAAAAGCAATGACATCGTAATTGGAAGCCGGTATCTGTTAAAAAAAGACACAGTAAACATGCCACTTCAAAGAATAATCGTAAGCAAAGTTGCATCATATTTGGCATCACCTTTACTCAGAAACAAAAAAACAACCGACCCAATGTCAAGATTTTTCATGATAAAAAAGAAAAAATTCAACGAGATAAAACCAAAACTTCAAATCAAAGGATACAAAATTTTGCTGGACATACTTTTCGCTTCCCCAAAAAATATAAAAATACACGAGATGCATTATAATTTGAAAAAACAATACAGAGGAAAAAGCAAACTAAAAAAAGAAGTTGTAAATGATTACTTCAGGATGCTAATAAAACAATCAATAAAAGAATATAGCATTTTAATAAAAGCTATTGCCATAATCATCATAATTCTAATAGTTGCTCTCTTAATAAGATATTTCTAAATCAACACTAACATCACTCACTCCCAAATATAAAAATAGAAAATATATTCTTCGTCAGATTCAACAAACTCAGACCTTAAATCAACAAAATCAACTTTAGGTGCAAAATTATTAATATCTACATATTTTTCAAGTTCCTCTTCACCTTCCCAAGTCACAAGATTGACATCAACAGTTTTTATCGTGTGATTTTGAAGATAAAAATGATACCTCTCATAAAGATAGGGTTTAACTACATAAGTGTAATTTCCAATTACCAAGGACTCATTCATTTTTTTTAATAAAGGAGTCCTATTATAAAAAACAAATTTAGTCTCTTCTCCTTCAAAATAAAACAAATGATTCCTCCACCTTCTTTGCGTTCTATCATCATAAAAATCTAAAATTTCATCAATAAAACTAGCAGAAAGGCCAACCAATTCCTCAGTTAAATTTTTCTTGTAAAGAGTAACAAGCTCTTGAGAAATCGAATTTTCCCTGTTTGATATTTTCTTCTCTATAACCAAATCGCTCAAATATTTATTATTAATCTCACCTATTTTTGTATATCTGAATTCTTTCCCAATATCTTTTGTAATAACATCATATTTAAGTTCCAATGCCTCAGGAGTGTTCTTGCCAAAAGTCTGAATCCTCTCAGATTCAACAGAAGAATTCTCATTAGGTATAAGGGAAATCAAAAACAAAAAAAAGCACAAAATCAAAAATCCTTCAATAAGAATATTCTTCTTCTTAAATCTCATAATATAACAAAAACAAAACAGGTATAAAAACTTTACTTTTATTCATAAGTAGAAAAAACTAATTCTTGCCATATATTCTCTCATATTTTTTTCTATCCCTTTCCAAATTATCTATGATAATATCCCTGATTGGAGATTGATAATCTTTTGTAACTCCGTCCTTAACCCTGTACCTCTCAAGATTCAATTCTTTTCTCCTTATTGACTCTTCAAGCTTGTCCTTCTTGTTCTTGTCAGAGTTAACCCATGAAAACAAGAATATGAAAATAATTATAATAAATATAACTGGATCAATAAAATATTCTAAGATGCTTCCAGTCCCTCCTGAATTGAAAACAAACGCACCAAACACCATAAGAAAAATCAAACCAAAAGGTATCAAATCTATAATCAAAAAAACAACGCCCATAATCAAAAACGCAACTGCCAAAACAGTGTTCCAATGAGACTCCGGGTCAAGCGGGTTCATATCCCAAAAGCCAAGTGCAATTCCAACATAAAAAATAACACTTCCAAGACCGATAACGCCTACTGCCAGATACAAGTATGCCCCATGTTCCCTGCTAAACATGCCTTGAAAAAAATTCTTCCCAAAAAGAGCAGCAACAATGTACAAAACCAAAATACCAATAGTAAGTGCAGATATGTTTGGAAACATCACCATAAGCAAAGAGCCAAGAGTATGGCCAGGACTAATGTCAAAACTGACTGCAAAAAAAGACACAATCAAGGAAACCAGCACAACGACTGCTTTGTAAGGTTCACCTGAATGTTTATTCTGGAAAACCTTCATCCTTGGAAGAACTGAAAACAAAACCGCATACGACAAAAGAAAAGGAAATAAAATCTCGTAATAATTACTATTGAGAAAAATCTCATGCAACTCATAAAAATCAAGTTCTCTGAAAATTTCTGCAACAGTATCAGCCATAACAAAATACAAAAAAATAACATATATAAACTTTTGTAAAAAATATCAAGTATAAAAAAGTTATTTCCCTTTTTTACTAACTTTGCTCAATATTTTTTCTTCATCCTTTAAAACTTCTTCAACCAACTTCTCCATATTCAAGTCAATGCTTTGAATATGTTTTTGTGTAACAATTACTTGCTTCAATGAGTACAACAAAACCAGCATCATAGCCAAAATTGTCCAAAACATCACATAAAACAAGAAATTTACTTCTCCAATGCTCATTACCATAACAATTATAGAACAAGATTATAATTATTTATCTATTTGTCTTAATTTTTAAGTTAAAAAATAGCAAGCGTAACCTTTATAAATTATAAACACCTAAAAGGAGTAACAAAAATAATTAAATACTGAAAGTACGGCCCTTTATAAATAAAAGAAAAATGACAGCACCAATCCCAACAACAAAAGAACAAATAGATAACATAACAAGTAATAATGATGCTTATCTTTGTCATTCATTAAGAAATAGTCTTTCAACATTAGGTTGGGTTAAAAATAAAAAAAGATATGAAACACTCGATATTGAAACAAAAAAATTAAGAAGAAGAGTTTTAACTTACGGAAAATTAATAGAAAAAGGTTTAAAAGGAATTAATTGTGACGAAAATCCTAAAAAAATAAACAAAAAAGAGA
>JBFHXM010000104.1:0-3481 GCA_041598975.1 Candidatus Woesearchaeota archaeon
AGCAGGACTACTTGTGCCAATACCAACGTTTCCTCCATTATAATAAATATCATTTAATCCGCTCCTGTTCCATAAAGTACCATTATTACTACTATTAACACTAATATTCAAACCAATAACATTCGCTCCAGTAAAATCAATTGTAAGAGCATTCCTAAAATCAACATTCCCTGCAAAATCATAATCTCCAATAAAAGTGCCACTTCTAACCTCTTCTGCATGATGGAAACCAACTCCAAAAACAACACCAACAAAAAAAACAAAAAAAACAAACCCAATCAAAATTTTACCAAAAATAACATTCTTTTCTCTAACCATATACAAACTACAAATTACAACCTTTAAAAATATTTCCAAAAATTAAAAAATAACAACAATATAATAAAAATAAAAATTTTACTTTTTCATGAACTTCCTAAGAAGAGTAAAATCGTCCATGCTCTCTCTTGCAAGTTGTTGGTAAAACTGATAAATAATCATAACAAGCAAAAGAATTCCAGTACCAGAAGTCAAAGCAGACAAAATATCTGCACTCACTGCCAAAACACCAATACCCACACCACCCAAAATAGTAAGTGGAGTAATGTATCTCTCAAGAACTCTCTCAATAATTCTTGCATCTTTTCTAAAACCGGGAATTTGCAAACCAGAATTTAAAATCTGTTTAGCTTGACTATTAGCATCCATACCAGAAGTCTTCACCCAAAAATAAGCAAAAACCGTAGAACCTATAACCATGTAAATTAAATATGAGACCATGTGTGGCCAAACATCAAGACTAAAAAAATTTCCAAGATTAGTCCACAAACTAACAGGATAAATCCAATTAATCAAACCAGAAACAGGAACTTGTCCTCCATCAAATTGCCCGAGCACATGCTCAGACATAAACAAAGCAAACCCGCTTGTTGCATCACCAACATAACTTTCAAGTAATCTCGCCCACAATTGCAAATTTGCTCCAAGTGCTGAAATTAAAATGATAGGAATAACTCCCGCATAAAAAAAATTTAATGGCCACCTCATACTTTGCCCCCTGATTCTTCCAAAAGACAAAGGAATTTCAACATTAACTGATTGAAAAAACACAATCAAAAAGAAAAGAAGAACAGTAATTCCAACAGGCCCAACAACTGCAGTAAAAAGTTCACCAGGATTATTTTGCAAATAAATGAAAAATAGGTAAAACAAACCGACAGGAAGTTCAGTTCCACCCATGTTAGAAAAATAAAAAGCCCCCGATGTTGTAAAAGGAGAAAACAATTTAATGAACACAGCCTGCCCAATACCAGCAGCAATAAACAAGGAAACACCACTTCCAATACCCCATTTCTTTACAACTTCATCCATATAAAAAACAATAAAACCACCAAAAGCCATCTGAATAACAACAATCCAGAAAACTTCTGAAGAAGAAGCGCTCACCGCATCAAAAGCCACATAAACAATGGCTTCTACAATAATAAAAACAAAAGTCAAAAGTTTATGGGTCCCAGTATACAAAAACTTTCCATCTTCACTACTCATATCAAAATTCAAAATCCCGCTTCCTTTCAAAAGCTGCAAAACAATGGACGCAGTAACAATAGGTCCAATACCCAAAGTCAGCAATTTACCAATCTTAGCCCCTAAAAGAAGCTCCAAATGCTGAAAATAAGATACTTGTTCAGCACTAACTCCATACAAAGGGATAGTCGCCAAAAACAAGAACAACATCAAAATTCCAAAAGTCCAACCAAGCCTACCCTTCAAAGAAGATTTTTTCAGGGGTGCCTTAACTTCAGGAATATGCAACAATAAATTTCTATAAAAACTCATATTAATAAAAAATAAAACAAAATTCTTTAAAAATCTTTCTAAGAACTAAAATTAAACAATACCTATTTTTTTCAAAACCAAATCAACCAAATCATTTAGATCTTTATTATTTTCAACCAAAAAAATCTGTTCTTCTTCCTTATAACCTTCCTCTATGCCTTCATAAAAACACAAGTTCAAACTCTCAACCTCCAAATTATCTTTAATTTTTTGCTCAGTATAACCTCTTTTTTCATATTCTTTTTTCAAATCTTTCAAATCACGGCTAACAACAAACAGAAAATCAACCAAATCAGGATTAATAAAATGTGCAAAATGCCCTTCAAGAATAATATTTTTATTAGAATTATCGGCAACATGCCTATTAATTTTAGCAATTAAACCATCAATATTAAAATCAAAAGTTTGCAAATCCGGAACCTCTTTAATTTTAAACTCTTTTGCCAACTCATTCAAATGCACAACTTCACAATTTTCAATTTTTTTAGAAAGATCTTTAGCCAAACTGGTTTTCCCACTACCAACACTTCCACTAATAGCTATAATCATTAAATAAAATAAAAATGCTCATTTTATAAAACTAACCTCTTAAAAAGTAACATCAAAACTGTCATAAACTCTCCCTTCAAATTCAAAACTTAAAAGCGCTAGACGATGTCCCATCGCAATACCGTGCATAGAATACAAAATTCTAAAAAAAGCATCTTGTTCTTCTTCTTGAATCTTTTTTAAAACAGCAAAAATTTTTTCAGACTCCTTAACATCACCACAATTAAACTTACCAAAAAAACTAAGCATATGTCCAAGTCCAGAAGAATCAACCAAAATACCGTCAACCGCATCTGCTTTATATTCCAAAGAACCATAAACCCCTCTCGGTTTGAAATTTAAATTTTTAGTTACTAAAATGCCATTTTTATAATAGTCGGGCCTAATACAACAAAACCTCTCAACAACTGAAACTTCTTCTCGGGTTTTTTCAATAAACGTGCCAACATCAACAAAATTGGTTCTGTTTGGAATTTCTAGCCCCATAAAAATACTAGGCAAACTTAATTTAAAAGCATTATTATTTATAAAAAATAATTATTCAATCCATTTTGTAGGTTCATCTTGAAAACTAACTACAAAATTCTCTGTAATAACATCATAATCAAAATGCTCTTTAAGTCTTAAATATACATTTTCATACGAATTAGTATTTCTTGAGATATGCGACAAAACAACTTTTTTTCCGGAAAAAATTATCTCTTTTAAAACACTGCAACAATCGCCCAAACTAAGATGTCCAACATCTGAAGAAACCCTGTTAACATAATTGTAATTCAAATCAGAACTTGCCCTTATAACATCTTGACAATAATTTGCTTCCAGATAAACAACATCCAAATCCTTCAAAACATGCTTGATTTGTGAATCAACAAACCCTAAATCAGTAAAAACGCCAACTTTTCTGCCAAAATTTTCAAAAACAAAACTAACTGGCTCAACGGCATCATGAGATTTTCCAAAAACAAAAACTCTCATATCTTGAATTTCAATAACATCATGCTCTTTAACAAAAACAAACCTGCCTTTATCTTTCAAACCCAAAACATCAAAAGTGCCTGGTGTCAAATAAACTTTAACATTCTTAACATTTTTCAAAAAAACATCAAGCCCA
>JBFHXM010000105.1:0-3471 GCA_041598975.1 Candidatus Woesearchaeota archaeon
AAATCATTATTTTGCCAATACTCAACTTCATTTTTAATTTATTCAACAATATTTTTATCAATACCAGAATACTTCACAATATCATCAATTTTTCCTTTATTCAAATACAAATAATCAAACAATTCCTCAGTTAACTTTCCTGAATCAATTTTCTCTCTAACAATAACTCCAGAAATCAAATAAAACATCTGATAAATTGTTGAATCACTTAATGGTTCAATAATCCATTCCTTGTCATAAGGAAGTGGAGTTCCAAGTCCTCTCTTTCTAGCACATGGTCTCTTTGAGACCCACTCCAAATATCCTTGTTGAGTTTCCTTAAACCTACTTGGCCAGTACTCCATATTTGCAAGTAAATCATAAGCTTTCTTCTTATTTTTCTCATCACTATAATCCAAAAACCACTGACCATCAAGATTAGCAACAATAACATTATCGCCACTCCTAGTTTTAGCTCTTCTTGAAGTTTCATACAAAGTTCCACCCAAATTCATCTCCTCAAGTTTAGCCTTAACTTTATCCTTCGCATGCTTAATAAAAACACCTGAAAACTCCCCGCAATTATCATTAAGTTTACCGCCATAATGCTCTTCCTTATATAGTTCCTGTTTTGCATTCTCAAGCCCATCTTCATCATCAATACTCTTAACTTTAAATTTGTTAATCTTAGCCTCAGCAGGACAACTTCCTTCATACTTAATCTCCTTCTTATTCTTATCAAATGTTGTAACTGTGTTAATCACAACAACATCTTCGGGAAGCCTTCCCTCTTTTTTTGCTTGAACAAGTGCCATGTAATCATGAGGAGCGCCCGCAGGAGATGAATAAACAATTCCTGTTCCATGAAGCGAATCCAAAAATGAAGCCTCAGCAATCAAAACTTCTCTTTTCAAAATAGGTGTCTTAACCTTCTCACCAACAAACTCCTTTCCTTTATGCTCACTTACAATCTTAACATTATCAAACTGGTGAACAAACTTAGGCAAACAATCCTTAGCAACAACCCACACCAGTTTTCCAACTTTAATTTTCACAACATCCATCTCAGGACCAATCCACAAATTAGTAGTTCCGAAAAGTGCATCAGGCCTAAGAGTTGCAACAGCAAAAAACTCATTCTTTCGAGAACTTGATTCAAACAAAATATAAGTCATCTCCTGAATAGTAACCTTATCAATGTCACCATCCTTAATATCATCCTCTCCAACAGCATTATCATCTCTAGGAGAATACAAGATAGGATACTTGCCTTGTGTCAAAATACCAATATCCTTAAGCTTCTTATATTGCCATTCAATAAACTTATTGTAAATCGGCTCCCCAGTTGTAAACTTACGACTCCAATCAATGCCAATTCCAACTTTCTTAAAACTATCTTCAATAGTATTTGAAAAAAAATGCGCAATATTCCAAGGTTCTGTAAAACTAGCAATAGTTTTATCTACTTCTTCCTCTGAATCTAGATACTCAGCAACAGCATCCTTTGTAATTTTAATCAGTTTCTCATCCCCATTCTTAATGCCATCAGCAACAGCAAGTACTGGAGTTCCAGAAATATGAAAACCCATGGGAAACAAAACATTCTTGCCCAAAAGCCGTTGATACCTCAAAAACATCTCTGCAGTTGTAAAAGTTCTACCATGCCCAATATGTAAAACAGAATTTGCATACGGATAAGCAACAGTTCCGAAATATTTCTCTTTACTCTTATCTGCTTTCATTTCAAAAACTCTCTCTTTGTCCCAAATATCCTGCCACTTCTTTTCAATTTCCTGCTGATTAACAACTTTTTCCGCCATTTTTAATAATTTCAAGCACTAAAATATTGAAACTTTTAGAAAAACCTCAAGTTTGCAATATCTAAGTACAAACTTGATTTATAATAACAACTCTAACAATAACAAGTCCAGATTTAAATCCAAATTAAAACCTCTATTAGAGTTCTTCCTCATTGTAAATGTAAAAGAAACTTACTTATTTATATATTTTTGTAAAAAAAAGTAAAAAAGATTTAAAAACAACAAACACAAGAATAAAATAATATACAAAAAATAAAATAAAAAATGACTAAACACAAAAAAGAGGAAGTGAACATCAACGGAAAAGTAAACGAAATAGTTACAATTCTTGATGACAAAGGAAAAATCCTTCACAAGATAATCTCGCCATTAATGGTTGAATTTCATAAAAAAGATATAGTCCAAGTAATTGTCGGAGCAACAATCCTTGCAATCCCACTGGGATACACAGAAGAGACATGGATACTAGGAGAAACCCTTCCAATGATGAACATATTTATGCTTTTCCTCCTTTCGATAGGTTTCATATCAGTATTTGCATACTATAGTTACTATAAAGGAAGATTCGACAAGCACAAAAACCACTTCTTCAAAAGAACAATCGGAACATACATCCTTTCCCTTCTAGTAGTTGCCCTTCTAATGACAATAATTCAAAAAGCACCCTGGTCAACAGACTTCTGGCTTGCATTAAAAAGAATAATAATTGTCGCCTTTCCAGCATCAATGAGTGCAGCAGTAGCAGACACATTAAAATAAATTAAAAAGTTCCTCTATTTTTTCAAAAAATTAACAATATTTTCTAAATTAGTCAAACTAGAACAGGGAATATTTTTACTTTTTGCTTGGTTTAATAAGCCAGGCGTAATATTAACACCTAAAAATCTATCACCAAAACCATAAGACTCAAGCATATTATAAATTTCCTCGCCCGCATCAATTTTCATAAAACTCTTTTGCCCAAGATTCAAATTAACTAAATATTTTCTAAACACCTTCAAAGGCTTTTCATTTTTTTTAATACCCATATAACACATAATAATATCTAAAGAAGGCGCCACAATATAATTAGCGCCATGAGCTGGCATTCTATCTAAATGAATTTTTCTATCTAAATCAGAAGATAATATGCCCCTATCTCTTAAATTTTTAAATAAAAAAGGAATATGACAATTCCAATCAAGTGCAAGAACAATTCTGGAATCCTCAATCATAATCTTATAAAGAAACAGTAATTTATAAATGTTACTCCTTGTTAATGGCGAATCAATAACCAAATAAATTTAAACTCTTCCTACTTAAACTATATTATGCAAACAAAAAAGGAGATTCTCTCCAAAACAAAACTTGAATTCTACAAACAAATAAAACAATATCAAAAAAACTTCAAACCTACAAAAGAAATAGAAGGTTTTGGAGCAAATGCTATTGTTGGAGAGAAAAACTACCCCGAACTCAAAATATACAACACCTCAAATGAAGACAAAGAAACATCCTTTTTCAACACACAAGAGATAGTTAAAAAAGACTACTCAGATATTATCAAACTTAAAGCAAAAAACATTCTTGGCAACACAAATAACATATATGTGAAAAAAACTAACAACAAAATCCTAGAAGAAATCCAAGATATCTACAAAGCAAAAAAAGAAGTGGAATTCACATCAAAATT
>JBFHXM010000106.1:0-3411 GCA_041598975.1 Candidatus Woesearchaeota archaeon
AGGGATTCATTATAGTGATGTAGTTGGTTTGAGGTATTGGAGACATGATATTTACAAGGATTTTGATTCAAATTCAAAACCTAATGCTCTTTCTTTGTTTAATATATTAATTACTAAAGATAATAAATTGGTTTTATCTAAAAGAGATTGTGGTGATTGGGAAAGGTCTTATGAAGTTTGCGGGGGTTTTATTAGAGCAGAGGAATCTAATTTTATTTTCAAGTCTTCATTGAATAGAATATTTGACGATTATTTTATTAAGAGAGAATTAATTTTGAGTCAAGATATTTTAGCAGTTTATGATTATGATGAAATTTCTGAGACTACTTTGCTTTTTGCAGTAAAACTTGATATTGATTCAGAGGAATTTTCAAATCTGAGTTATAATAAAGATGTTATTTTTATTGATAATAGTTTAGAATCAATTAAAGATTTTTTAAATAAAAATACGAGATTAATTTTACCTAGTTATTATGCTTTGAGAGTTTTTTCTAAAAATTTGTATTTTTAATACTTTTCGAAACTTTTATTAATTGCTCTTGAAATATTTTTTTATAAGTTATGGTTAAAATTACAATCTTTGGATTGGCGGGCACAGGAAAGTCTTCAGTTAGTAAACTTTTTTGCGAAAGGAATGATTTTGTGTATAAGTCTTCGGGGAGTATCTTTCGAGATATGGCGGCTAAAAATAGCATGGATGTTTCTCAATTTAATAAATTTTGTGAAGATAATCCTAATATTGATATGGAGCTTGATAAGAAAGTTAGGGAGTTTGGTGAGGAAAACGATGATTTTGTTTTTGAAGGCAGGCTTTGTTGGCATTTTATTCCTGATTCTGTGAAAATAAAATTGAGTAGTGATTTTGATGTAAGAATTAATCGTATTTCTGAAAGGGATTCAGAAAGTTTTGAAGTTAAAAAGAAAAAGACTCTTGAGCGGGAAAAATCAGAAATGAAAAGATATAGGGATAGATATAGAATTAAAGATTATGCTCAGGATGATAACTTTGATTTGGTGATTGATACTACAAATCTTACTTCTGAACAGATTGTAGAGAAGATTGAAGAGTTTGTTATGGATTTTTAAGGTATTAAACAAATTTTTATAAAGTAGTTTGTTAATTTTTATTTATGGTTCGAAATGTTTCTTTAAGTTATCCCAAAACAAGGAGAACTGATAAAGTTGATATTTATTTTGGTAGGAAGGTTAAGGATTCTTATGATTGGATGGAGAATTTTAATTCTGAGGAAGTAAAGGTTTGGGTTAATGAGCAGAATAAAGTTACTAATGATTTTTTAGATGATATTTCTTTTAGACAAAAAATTAAAGATAGATTAGTTGATTTATGGAATTATCCTAAGTATTCTCTGCCTTTTAAAAAAGGTGCGTGGTATTATTTTTTTAAGAATGATGGACTTCAGAATCAGTCTGTTTTGTGGAGATGCAAGGATTTGGATGCAGGGGCAGAGGTTTTTATCGACCCGAATGATTTTTCTAAGGAAGGCACTACTTCTCTTTCTTCTTTGAGTTTTTCAAAGGATGGAAAGTATGTTGCTTATGGTGTTTCTAAGGCAGGTTCACAGTGGTCGGATATTTTTATTATTGATACAGAGACTAAAGAGATTTTAAGGGATAAAGTTGAAAATATTTTGTTTGATGGTTCAGTTGGTTATACGAAAGTTGTTTGGCAGAAGGATGGTTTTTTTTATGCGAAATTTAAGGAGGATAAGAATAATCTTTTTTCTAAAGAGTTTTGCAGAGTTTATTATCATAAGATTGGTTCTGAGGTGGATGAGATGGTTTATGAAGATAAGAAGAATCCAAGCATTGTTTATGGCATTGATATTACAGATGATGAAAGTTTTTTATCTATTTATCCTAGTTTTGGGAATCACCACAATTCACTTTTTGTGAAAGATTTAAGGGATGAGAATTCTGATTGGAAGGAGATTATTTCTGGTTATGAGTTTGAAACTGAGGTTTTGTGCGAGAGGGATAATTTTTTGTATTTGCATACTAATAAAGGTGCTTCTATTTTTAGAGTTGTGAGAGTTAATTTGGATAGGTCTGAGTTTGAGAATTGGGAAGATTTGATACCTGAAAGCGAGCATTTACTTGAAGATGTTTATTTTGTTCAGGATAAGTTTGTTGCTGTTTATTTAGAGAATGTTTCTTCTAAGTTGAAAGTATTTGATTTTGAGGGCAGTTTTGAGAATGAAATAGAACTTCCAGCAATTGGAAGCGTGTATGGTTTGAAGTTTGATAAAAGCAAGAAAGATTTGTATTTTAGTTTTACTTCTTTTGTTTATGCTAGTGAGTCTTTGGTTTATAATTTTGAAACAAAAAAGACTAGAGTTTTCAGGAAGTCAGAAGTTAAGTTTGATTGTGAGGGTTATGAAACAAAACAGGTTTGGTATGAGTCTAAGGATGGAACAAAAATTCCAATGTTTTTGGTTTTCAAGCAAGGTTTGAATCTTGATGGAAATAATCCTACTTTATTGTATGGATATGGTGGTTTTAATGTGTCTGTTACTCCTCATTTTAGTTTGGCAAATTTGATTTTGCTTGAGCAGGGTTTTGTATATGCTGTTCCTAATCTTAGGGGTGGAGGTGAATTTGGTGAAGAGTGGCATAAGCAAGGCATGAAAGGAAGTAAGCAGAATGTTTTTGATGATTTTATTTGTGCAGGGGAATATTTGATTGAGCAGGGCTATACTTGCAAAGAAAAGTTGGCTATTATGGGTGGTTCAAATGGTGGGCTTTTGGTTGGGGCTTGCATAGTGCAAAGACCGGATTTGTTTGAGGTTGCGATTCCTATTGTTGGTGTGCTTGATATGCTCAGATATCAGTATTTTGGTTGTGGGATGGACTGGGTGAAGGATTATGGTGTGTCTTCTGATGAGGATGATTTCAAGTATTTGGTTAAATATTCTCCATATCATAATGTGAATGAGGATTATTATCCGAAAACATTTATTATGACTAGCAATAATGATGATAATGTTGTGCCTATGCATTCATATAAGTTTACTGCTGTCTTGCAGGAGATGCAGCAAAGTGATAATCCTGTTTTGCTCCGGATTGAAACAGATTCCGGGCATCAGGGAGGGAGTTCCACAAGTAAGAAGATAGACGAAATTGCAGACAGGCTTTCTTTTTTGTTTTGGGGTTTGGATGTGAAGTTTGATTGATTGGTTTTATGTTGTGTTTTTTGAAAATAAAAATAATAAGATTAATAAAAACAATAATTTTTAGATTTATAATATGATTTATTTACATTTAATATTTGGAATTATCTTGGGAAAAATAACTGGAAATTACTTTTATTCAATAATGGGTTCTATTATAGCTGATATTGACCATTTATATGTTATAGTAAAAATAAATTATTTACTATGAGTAGGATAATTG
>JBFHXM010000107.1:0-3367 GCA_041598975.1 Candidatus Woesearchaeota archaeon
AATTATACTATCATCTTGGCTTACAAGAATCTCATATTCATGTATTATGCCATTCCTTTTAAGCAATTTCAATGCATAGAGAACTTTTCTCTTGTCGAACTTTTTCAAAAGCCACCTTTTCGAAAAAGGAAGTTTTGAATAATTGTCTCGGATATGCTTAAGAACATTTTTGGCAATAGAATCTCTTACTGGCAAATCTTTCTTTAAATGCAGTATGTTTGAATTCCCGCCCGCTTTGATTTTCGGCGCCCCGTCTGTATAAAAAGGCTCGATTGCAAGTATCATTCCGTCTTCGATTTCACTCTTGTCTCTGTTATTATAATTTGGAACATGAACCCCACTATGTAGGTTGTAAATTCCTATTTCATGCCCGGACAAATTATGAATAGTCTCAAAACCATTTTCCTGCGCTACATCATCAACAATTGTTCCAATCTCGAACATCCTTGTCCCAACTTCAACCTCATCCATAACTTTATTCAAACCTTCCAAATTTGCTTCAATCAAATTCTTGTATTTATCAGTTTCAATCTCTATAGTAAATGCATTATCAGTAATAAGTCCATTCTTGCAAACTCCAAAATCAACTTTGACAACATCGCCAGATTGAAAAATATAATCTTCATCAAAAACTGTAAAATGTGCAGCAATTTCATTAATACAAATAGTGCAAGGAAAGGCAGCCTCATAACCAGCATCAAAAATTTTATCCTCTACAAATTCTATTACTTCAAGCATACTTGCATCCTTTTTAATCATCTTGGAAACTTTCTTTCTCAAATTATAAGTAAACTTTCCAATCTCTTCAAGAATTTTCACATCTGATTCATTCATAAATAAATCTAGTTACAAAGTTATATAAATGTTTTTGTTCAGAATTTAATATAGGAATTTATAACAAAAATAATTAAAGATGGATTTATTCGAGAGTTTCAGGTTTGTCGTAAAAAACATGATTGAAAAAAAGATGAGGGTTCTTTTAACTCTTGCAGGAATCATAATAGGTATTTTCACATTCACTTTTTTCATGTTTGCAGCTCAAGGTTTGCAAAATGCTGTTTACGAGCAATTTGCATCTTTAGGCGCAAATGTTGTTGGGATACAAAGGGCAGGCCAAAGTGGTGGCCCACCAACTGGAGAAGGACTAACGGATAAGGAATTGAGCAAGGTGAAGCAGGTTGTAAGAGAATACAAATATGTTGCCCCAGGTATTTTTTACAATGCAAGATTTGAGTATGGGAAAGACTATGTAGACACGTTGGCATTATCCTACCCTGACGAATATCTGCTTGAGGTTCAGAACGATTTAGGCATAGATATGTTGGAAGGAAGACCGATAAGACCAAACGACAGAGGAAGCATAACTATGGGTTACAAACTTGCAAAAGAAGGTTTTGGCGACAATGAAATCAAAGTAGGAACTTCAATAAAAGTGGGAGAAAAAAGTTTCAGGGTTGTTGGTATTTCAGAAGAGCAAGGAGATTTATTTGTGGACAATTCTGTATTTATGAACTTTGAAGACATAAAGGAAATCTCTGGTCAGGACACATACAGTGTTATAAGAATAAAATTCCTCGAGGGCGCAGACTTGGATTATTACATTGAAGCATTAGATAGGAAATTAAATCCAAATGATGAAGAAAAGAATGTAGACATAACCTCGGCAATGCAAGTGATGGAGCAGTTCAATCAGATTGTTGGACTTCTTGCTGCAATAGTTGGTTTCATTAGTTCTGTGGCATTGATTGTGGGTGGAATAAACGTGATGAACACAATGTACAGCAACGTAATAGAAAGGACAAACGAAATCTCCGTTATGAAGGCGCTTGGCGCAACTAACGAAAACATCCTAACGCTTTTCCTGCTTGAAAGTAGCATGCTCGGTTTACTCGGAGGCACACTTGGGTTTATGCTTTCCTACCTGTTTGCAGAACTCTTGTCATATTTGATAACCAACTATGCAGGTTACAACGTTCCTATTTACTTTGACATAACCTTTTTTGCAATAGTGCTAATTGCAACAATCATATTTGCAACATTATTTGGAACATATCCTGCAATGAGGGCGGCACATGTAAACCCTGCTGACAACTTAAAAGACGAATAAAATCTTACCTTCAAACTCTTTCAAACAACAAGCATGTAATAAACAATCGTGATAATGCTATACTTGAAAAAAAGACCAAGGAGCGAATACAAAAAAACTTTGAAATAATTAATCCTAAGAATTCCCGAAACCAAAACAACAATCGGTGAAGAGAATATTGATAAGTTAAACAAGAATATGATGATTGGTCCATACCTGCATAAATACTTTTTGTATCTATCATATCTATCAGGTTTAATCAAAACCCTGATATTTTCAGAAGCAAGCGCCCCCAAAACATAATCTGCAGTTTGCGCGGCAAGGGCAGTAATAAGCGCAATAAGAATAAGCAAAACGAAATTATGCCCTTGGGACAGGTAAAAAAAGAACAGTCCTTCTACAGGAAGAAGCAAAAAAAACAAATAGCCAAGGAAATGTATTATCGCAAAAGATAACAAATTAACAGATTCCTCTGTAAAAAAATTATTTAGGAGTGCTAAAATTAAAAGAACTATAGTAAGAATTACCAAAATTAATTTCAATTTGTATGGATTTCTTGTTTCAAGTATCTTAAAATATTTCGGACAATTTGTCATTTTCCAGGAGTATAAGGATTTATAGTGTCTGATGTTTATAAAACTAACTTGTAAATTATAACTTTGTAGATTTAATTTTTAGATATTTTCCACATTTCATAAAAAATTTTTTTTTGTATTTTGGCAATATTTTTTTCTTCAATAAAAATGCTTATTTGCTCTTTATCATTAGCTTTCATTATTATTATTCCTTTTTCAAATATATAATATGCCGAATCCTTATTTTTTAATAAGAAATTATTGAATTTTGTCTCACGCAGCTCTTGTTTATCTTTTGATTTTAAATTTGATTTTGTATATAGTGTTTCTTCAGTTATAACTTTAACATTAATATTTTTTTCTTTTCTTTTCCTTCTAAATTGTGGATGGAAATATGGAACATATTTTAGTAATTTTTCTGGAAGATAACAGCAAATCTCATCTTTTTCACTTTCCAAAAGTTTTGAAGCTATAGATTTTAAACCGTCAAATCCTTCGTAAATTTCTATTTTTGGATGTTTTAGTGCAGAATTATTTATTTCTTTCATTTTTGGAAGAATTTCCTTTAAAATTTGTTTTTTCTCCTCAAAATCTTCTTTTAACATTTCAGAGAGTCTCTCTGGTTTAACTGCACTATAATACTTAACCTTAGATTTAATAATTTCACTAATAAATCCTTTTTCATTTAAAGATTTTAAGATATAAT
>JBFHXM010000108.1:0-3364 GCA_041598975.1 Candidatus Woesearchaeota archaeon
GCTTTCTTCAGCAATTTCAAAATGCATTTGTTTTCCATAGTATAATAATGAGTTTCTTTTGTATCTGCAATCGTTGAATTTGTCATATAATGTGCTGTTTTTCAAGATATCTCTTATATAGTAACCTAAACAAAGGTGATTTTTTACATTATATCCTTCTAATATTGTTATTGCATGGAGCAGTTCTAGTATTGATGAGTAATATCCTTCAAATATGAAGTTCGCATTGGTTCTGTTAATTTCATTATTTTCTAAGAATTTTATTCTTGCTTTTGCAGTTTCAATTAATGAGTTTGCTTTGGCCTTATCTATTGTTCTTTCTGAAGCAGAATTTTGTTCTAGGCATTCGTTCCATGATGCTTCTCTCATTTGAACACCTCTAAGAAACCATTTAATACAATCCCGTTTATTATATTGTTTGCCAGTTCTTTGTTTTTTATTTCTTGAATGTTTTTATGTGCGAAAATTTGAATTGATCTTTCTAGTTCTTTTTCTATTTTTTCAGGTATTTCTACTTTAGTTATTGGTGTTTGTATAAATAAGTCTATATCGCTTGCTTCTATGTCTTCGCCTTTTGCATAAGAGCCGAATAAAATGATTGTTGGATTGGAGTATTCTTTTTTTAGGTGTTTGATTAGTTTTGTTAATTGTTTTATGTTAAAGATTTTTTTTTCTAGTATGAAATTTTCTGAAGTTCTGTCTGCCTGATAGAATTTAATGTTTTCTATTCGGTTTATTTTGAGTATTTTCTCTTCTGTTAACTCTTTTGTGTATCTGATAACTGAGGGTATAGGAAGGGAGAGAGTTTTTTCTATTTGTCTTACCCTTAGTTTTTTAGTAGGATTTTGAATAAAATATTCCTTTATTTTTGTTTTGATATCTTTTTTTATCATTTGATAATTTTAATTATCATTTGATATTTATAAATATATGTTTTTATTTTTTCTGTGCTTTTATTGCTACAAATCCTAGAGTTTTGTATTCGTCTAGGTATTCTACTGGGTCTTGTTCTTCCAGGTATCCTATTAGGTTGAAGTGGTTGAAGAATGTTTCTGAGAGGTAGGGTTTTCATAGGAGTAGTTGAGAGAAGGCAGGAAAAATATAGATTTATAAGTATAATTTTATTTTTTATAGAAAAACTTGTTTAATATTTTTCTATTTATTAATTTGCTGCTTTGGCATTCGTTTGCTAATGCATGAGATAGATTTCCTTCAAAATAATAATTCTCTACGATTTTTCCTTTCTTTTTTATGTATTTGACTACCGGTGCAAAGTCTCCATCACCACTTATTAATATTGCTTTATCGTATTTGTTTTCATATGCATCTGCCAACATGTCAATTGCCAAGTGTATGTCATCACCTTTTATTACATGGTATTCTTTGCCATCATTATCTATTCTTTTTTGTCTTTTGCACATAATAACTTCTGTTTTTGGTATTAGCCTTAATCTTTGAAAGAATTTTTGCTGTTTTTTGTATATTTCAGAGTTTAATTGTTGTTTTAAGGGAGCGTTGTAATATTTAATAGAAATTAGCTTTTCTTTTTTAGTAACTTTGTTAATAAATTTCTCAAAATCGAACTTAGTATCAGTATATTTTGGATTTATGCTTTTTACGCCGTGATAGAAATTAGCTCCGTCTATGTATATTGATACTCTCATTAGAATTTATGAAACCAGAGTTATATATAAATATAACTGCTGGGAACACAGTGCGAGGTGTCTACAAGAGACTAACGCTCCCTCTGAAGCTATTTATATATGTAAGTTAGTATTTATAAAACTATTTGTAATCATTGTTAGGTGTTAGTTGTTTACTTTTTAGTTCGAATATCGTCATTTAACATCTCTAGATACTCTTGTTTTTTTATCTTCTTCTGTCTACAGATTTTTTCATAAACTCTATCAGACCTGCTTCCGTATTGGGCTGCTTTTTTCCTTCTGGAAACCATTTTCTCACTAAGGCCCATGTCTCTTAGTATGTCTCTTAGAATAACTTTGTTAATTTCTTTGTCTTTGTTGATTTTGAATTTGTCGTCAATTTTTATTGCGTAGTTAGCAAAGTCGTCGTCTAGGAAGGGGTATAGTAATTTGATGTTATTAGCATTAGCAAGCATGTCATCTCTATATAAGTCTCTTATCCACAGGTTTTTGAGCCCTTCAATACAGATTTCGTTGATATTTTCTATGTTTTCCTGTCTTTTGTAGTCTGCGAAAATCTCTTCTGAGCCAATACCTGAGAACATGTAGTCTATATTGTCTTTTTTTGCTTGTTCTAGTGCTATGAATAGTGGTAGTGCTACGCACACTTTTGTATATTTTGTTGAATGGATGATATGAATTATCTTTTTTGTGTATTCTTCTACTTTGTCTAGGTCTAATTCGCAAAGTTTCCATTTGAAGTCTTGTTCTTTTGCGATTTCTCTTGCATAATGGATGTCTCTTCCTTCTGTTATATTGCCACTTGTTAGGCTTGCGGTGTAGCAGGTGAAGTCCATTCCTAATTCTTTTAGGGTGAGTGCTATTAAGGTTGAATCTGTTCCTCCTGAGAATAAAATTCCTATTTTTGGTTTTGCTCTTCTTTTTATTGCTTGTTTGAATAGTTTTCTTATAGTGTCTTTGGTTTTATTGTAGGTTTGGTTGTTTGGTTTTATATCGTAGTATCTTGTTCTTTTGTGTTCTTTTAGTTCGTTTGTTTCTTGGTTGTATGTTATGTATCTTCTTGGGTTCATTTCGAATGCTTCAGAAGGTAGGTTGTTTAAGTTGGGGGAGTATTTTAATTCTTCTTTATGATGGATGCAGATGGGCTTGATGCCTACTATGTCTCTGTAGATGTAGTAGATGTTATTATTTTCGTAAACGAATGCATAAGCGCCTTTGAGTTCGTCTATTTTGGATGTTTGGTATTTGTTTAAGAATAGTTCTAGGAAAGCGGTTTGGTCTTTTGCTTCTAGGTTGTATTTTTGGCTTAGTTCTTCCCAATTGTAAAGCTCTAAATTGGAGTATTTTATTGTCATAGTTAGGTTGGTTTTGGTTTGGTTTTAAACGTTTGGTGTTTATTGGAGTGGGATGGAGGAGTAATTGAGTAGGTGCTGAAAAAATTAAGATTAGGATTTTTGAATTATTGATAATAAATCCTCATATAATTTAGCATCATATAATACACTAACTTGATAATTATTTGTAATTATTGTTAATGTCTCTTTTTTTGTTAAAAAGTAATAAATTATAAATATTATTCCAATAAAAAAAACAATAAGTAGAATTATTCCTAATATTAATATTAAAATATTGTCCCATTTTTCTTTTATGACACATTCAATATTTTCTTTTTTGATATTAATTTCTATATCATTATTATA
>JBFHXM010000109.1:0-3362 GCA_041598975.1 Candidatus Woesearchaeota archaeon
AGTAATAATATTTTTAGACAAATCCCTTGCATCATTTATATCCCAAGGCTTGAAATCAAACTCCAAACTCAAATCATTGTAAGGAGGAAGAAGGTCTCTTCTGTTTTTGTCCTGATAAGCATCCAAAAATCCAATAGTCCTATACTCAATAAAAGAACTATTTATCTCTGCAGCAACAATGTCTCTTGCTAAAAAATAAGGTATCCACAACTTGTTGTACATGTTAACCTCAAAATGATCAACATACTCCTTGCTATCCTTGTTAATCTCAATTATCTCAAGTGGTAAATCCAAACTTGTAATCATATCGTCTCTATCAAAAACAACAGTAATCTTCCCTTTGATATCCTTAGGCTCGTAATTTATCTCATAAATATTCTCAAAAGCCCTAAAACTTTGAATGCAATTTTTCTCAAGCCCATCTTCCAAATACTTCTTAACTTGGTTCTTCAAAGAATAAAGGGCTTCACTATCATACTCAGGGATATTAGTTTCAAAAACCTCATTTGAATCATCATAATAAAACCAATAAGGCATCGTAACGCCAAACTGCTCAAGACCCTTTGCTTTCCTATTCACCAAATCAGGAAGCGACCTGTCAGTAAAAATCATCTCCTCATGATACAACCAACCTCCTGCAAGCCCAATCTTTCTCACTGCCTCACGAGTTTCAGTTTCAAGACAATTCTCAACATAAAGCTTCACCTTGTAAGAACTCTTATCATTAAGAAAAATATCAATGTTATCTGAATTTATAGCAATCAAAGCAATCGCACCAAGAACAATCAAAGTAGAAATAATAACAATCAAACTAATCTGTCCTCTATCAGATATAATACTCATAAATTTTTAACAAAAAAATAATTTATAAAGATTTGTCGTCTTTCAAAGTAAATAGAAACAAAACAAACAAAAAAAGTAATCAAAATTTTTTCCTCATATCTTCCAAATCCTTATTCCTACGACTAAGATACCTTGAAATAAGAATCCCAATCACAAACATGAAACCCGCAAACAAGAAATTATAAGGATTCAAAAATCCACCACCTAAAAAAACAATGGTAGTAAGACCTGGTAAAATCCCTAAAAATGTTCCAAGCGCAAAATCCCTAAATTTGATTGCAGAAGCACCGCAGAAATAACTTGTCAAATCATATGGAAAATACATAAGCCTCATCAAAAGAACAGTCATGAATCCATTCTTCTTCAATTTTGCATCAAAATTCTTAAATCTCAAATTTCGATAAAACGACTTGAATACTCCTCTTGCAAAATACCTTCCAAGAAAAAATGCCACATAAGAACTCAAATTTGCACCAATCCCAGCTATAACAAAACCCCAATACGGACCATACAAAACACCTATAAAAAAGGTAATCCATGATGCAGGCAAAAAAAGAACAAAAGGTCTCAAAGTATAAACTAAAATAAGTAAAACTGGTCCAAACAACCCCATACCTGAAAAAAAATCTCTTGCAAAATCAACATAAAAACTCAAAGGCAAACCAAGTTTAAAATAAAAATACAAAAACAAAATTCCAACACTTATCCAAATCAAAAAAAATGCAACCTTTAACCTAAAATAAAAACTTTTCTCTTTCATCATAATTAACCAACTATCTGATTTCGGCCATTCTTTTTAGCGTCATAAAGCAATTTGTCCGCATCACTAATCATCTTATCAAGAACTCCTTCATCACTCAAATCATACTTGTTAGAAAGAACAAAGCCACCACTCACCGTAACATCTGCACTAACCTCAGGAACAGTCTTTTTAATGTGATAAGGGACCTTTTTCCTAAACCTTGACAAGAAATGCCGTGTACTAGACTTATTCGTATTGCTTAAAAGAAGAACAAACTCCTCTCCACCAATCCTATACAAAAAATCTTCCTCCCTAATAGTCAATCTCATAAAATTCGAAAAACTAACCAAAACATCATCTCCAACCTTATGCCCATAAGTGTCATTAATCTTCTTGAAAAAATCCAAATCCAAAACAACAACAGTAAAAGTGTCCTTATGCCTCTTTGCCTTCTTTTTAATCAAATCAAAATTAATATCGAGTGCCCTTCGGTTATAACATTTAGTCAAAGAATCAATCAACGAATAATTCTTTTCAATCTCAATTTGCGATTCAAATTTCATCAAAAGCTCATTAGTAAAATAAACAAGCTTTGCAAACTCATCACTTCCCTCAAAATGAATCCTTTTCGAATAATCTCCTTGCTTGATTTCATTAATCTCCCTTTTAACATTATCAAAACGATTAAAAATATGCTTTTGCAAACTCCTTTTAATAACATAATCCATAAAAAGCAAAAAAAGCAAAAACAAGAAAATAATATATACAAAAATCTTGAAAAAATCCCAAAAAGTCAAGCCAAAGAAATAATTGAACAAATAAAAGGAGAATAAGAAAAATAAGATAAAAAGCATAAAAAGATTAAAAACTACATCATTTACAATTTTCGACCTTAACGAACTCTCATCAAATCTCCTAAGCACATACTTATAATACATAAGAGACAACTTTCCTCTCAAAGACATAATTATACATATTTACAAAACTAATCCTATTATAAATTTTAGTATCACTTAAGAGTGTGAGAGTATATACTAACAATAAAAAACAACTAAAACAAACAAAAACCTTTTTAAATGGAAATTTATTCCTAATACTTACATATTATAAAAAAAGTCGGCGATGATACGCAAGGTTGATGCGGGCTTGGTTTTCTAATATAGGGTTCTAACGAATCCAAAACCCTTTAAAACAAATATTTTATAGAAAATGGGATATTTAAAATACATAAAAGATTTATGGAAGCAACCTAGAAAAAACCTAGGAGATTCCTACAAGGAAAAGCTTGCAGCTTGGAGAAGGGAAACTGTTATAACAAGAGTTGACAAACCTACAAGAATTGACAGAGCAAGGTCTCTAGGATACAAAGCAAAACAAGGATTTGTAGTTGCAAGAGTAAGAGTAAACAGAGGAGGAAAAAAAAATCCTTCCATTAGAAAAGGAAGAGATGGTGGAAACTTGTCTTCAAAAATCACACAATCAAAAAACTACAAATGGATTGCTGAAGAAAAAGTCCAAAAAAGATACCCAAACATGGAAGTTATCAACTCATACTGGGTAGGACAAGACGAAAAACATGCATGGTACGAAACAATCTTGGTTGACATATACCACCCTCAAATCATGTCCGACAAAGACATCAGCTGGGTAGTCTCAAACAAACACACAAGAAGAGCACACAGGGGAATGACTTCTGCAGGTAAAAAGTCAAGAGGACTTAGAAAAAAAGGTGTTGGCAGTGAAAAAGCTAGACCATCAATAAGAGCAAACGGAGGTA
>JBFHXM010000110.1:0-3343 GCA_041598975.1 Candidatus Woesearchaeota archaeon
CTAAAAAATATTCTAGAAGCAAATAAAGATAATTATAACTATGATGAAATAAAAAAAATGGATAATTTAACAATAATCAAAGGATTAATACCAACGTTAAAAAAAAACGAAAACAACGAAATTTCACAATATTTAATAAGATTAATATCTACAAATTTAGAACCAATGAAAAAAGGAAATGGACCAATAACGCCGTAATTTACTTATAAGTAGTAACACATGACAACATTTATAAATAAACACTTCTTATTATATAACATGTTTGCGACTACATACGAAGATTTACAAGAAAGAGAAAGAAAAAAATTGTTTAAAAAAATAACAATTTGGAGTGGAATAGGAATAATTACTATAAGTACATTAGGTTTTGGAGCATACCAAATAAACAAAGCTAATGATAAAAAACAATATGAAGGAAGATTAGTAAAAGTAGAAAAACAAGCAGAAAGAACTGAAAATGGATTACAAACAAAATTTAAGCAACTTCAATTTGAACAAAGTAGAATAAAAAACAAAACAAATGGACTGGAACAACAAATTGATAGAAATAGCCAATTCGTAGCATCAACAGCTCCACAAATAATGGACAATATGAATAGACTTGCAGGTTTAGAAGCACACAACGACACATTCTACGGGGCTAGCAGGTTCTACCACACACCACACCTAGACGTCGTAGACAATGACGGAGTTAGAGATAATGTTGTTATTGACAAAGAAACAGGAAACATTTACGAATATGATGCATTTGTAGAAAATAATTATAACACAGAAGGATTAACACCAATAACTACAATAAAACAATTTACAACACCAATTTTCGAAAGTATACAAGAAGTGGCAAGAAACGGAGGAGCACCTCTTAAGAACAAAAACGCATCAAACGGGTACGAGTTTATAGAAATGTTAAGGTCAGTATACGAAACAGACACACAAGCTCCAGAACACGTTCAAAAATATTTAGCATATGCTTCAAACAATCTAGATAAATTATTTGAATAATTATTCTAATTTATTCAATGAGTTTTAATTTTATCACTCCGAAGTTAATAAAAACATTAGTTTTATAAATAATCATAATATTCAGATATTATGGTATTTGGAATCTTCAATAAAATTTTTGGTAATCCCGATAAAGATTTTGCAAAAATAATGAGAAAAGATAAAAATGGAAGGTTAACATTAGGAAGAGTAACAGAAAACGGAGACAGAAACTCTCAAGAACAACCTGAACAAGGAAAAGTAAGCAGAGCATTAGAAAAAGCAGAAGGGAAAATTAAACCAAGAAGAAAGAGTGTAAAAGAAATAAAAGAAGAAAGAGAAGAACAATCCCAAGTAGAAACAATCTATAAACGAGCAATAATTCTAGGAACAACCGCAGTTGGATTAACTGCAGCAATGACTACATTTTTTGTAGGCAGAGGTTACAATGACCTTAAAGAACAACTCAAGCTTGCAAATCAACAAACTATACAAACTCCTATATACCTTGAACAAAAGCAAAGAGCAGACTTGTTAGAAGAAGAAAACAGAACATTAAAATTAAACCAACCCGAACAAAGACAACAAACAACATTAATAACCCTGCATCCACAATACAAGCAACATTTTTCACAATTAAATGCAGAATTAGATAAATCAGCAAAAGAATTATCAGCAAGGCAAGAAAGAATTGGAAGATTAGAACAAGAATTAAATAAAATAGGCACACAACTATCTAATGATCAGCAAGCAAAAAGCCAATTAATGGCTACTTTGGAAGAAACTAGAGAAGAATTAAGAGAAGCAAACGAAACAAAAACAAAACTAATAAGATACGAATTTGCAAGACTGGAAGGACATTTGAATGAATATAAGAAAGTTGATTTGAATGGAAACGGCACAATAGATGAAGGAGAAGAGACAGTTTTCACATATAAAGGCTTTATGTACCCCTCCATTGGAAGTTTCATGAACGGAAAATATGGTTATTCCTGGTCTCAAATGCCAGAAATTGACGAATTAGAAGAAGGAGTGCCAACAATTGATATCATAAATCGACATTTAGAATTATACAAAATGAAAGGAAAATCTCCTACAAGCTTTTCAAGTGCAATTCAAATGCTTGTTGACAACTCAACACCAGAAGAATTAGAACAATTCAAAAAACACAAAAAAGTAATAATTACATGGGGACTTGACACATTCGGAGATTAATTGTCACTCATAAGTTATAAAATCTCCGATATGTTTATAAATAAACACTTACTATATAGTATATAAGTATTTTATAGTAAAAATGGATACGAAGAAAAAATTAATGACAGCTGCAATGGCACTTGCATTAACAGCAGGTACAGCACATGCAGGCGGCGAAGGTTCAAGACCTGGCCAAGGTTTAAATTTTGGTGTTTTTGACGAACAACCAGCAGTTCAACAAACAATCCCTGTTACTGGACAACAAGCTCAAGGACAACAAACACAACAAGTTAAAGATAAAATCTTTTACATGAATTCTGGAAAACCAACAACAGAATGTGCAGACAATGATGTTGCATGCATCAATAATTACGCTGCAAACACATTAGGTACAGACAATTACATAGTAACAGTAAATGGTGTTGAACAAACAGGAAGCGGTTTGAATCTAACTAGAGGACAAAGTGACGACATCAGATTCTTCCCTGCAACAAATGTTACAAAAGTAGGAGCTAGAAATACAAAAAGACAAGTTGCTGCCGCACCACCTACACGACCTATTACAAATCTTGAGGGAAAAATCCTATTAAAATTACCAAGAAACAACGAATTTCAAGATGAAATAGTAGATGAAGTAAGATTCGTAACAGATGCAAACGGAGTAAAAACGGGAGAAATCCAAATCATTTACAACGGAAACGAGCAAGACTCAGAAACTATGAACAATATTGATTTTAGGGACATGCTTTTAAGAGGTTTCGACACAACTACATATGTAAGCAACTTATGGAAAGGAAACCACAACTATAATGGTGTAGTATACGCTTCATTTGATTTCGTAAATAATATTGATGGTGCTAAAGAAGTAATAGAATATCTTGCAGAATCACAAGAAGTAAACCCTCTTTCAACTATTGATTTAGGATTTGCAGTAAATCAAGTAGCATTTTATAAATGGTTAGCTAATGACATACAAGCACACATTGATGAAAATGGCGTATTCTCATACACAGAAGACGATTTAAGAATATTGGAAGCAAAATTCGATATGTTTGGAAACAAAAAAGGAATGCTTGGAAAAACTATGCATTGGGTAAGTCCAATCGGTTTCTTAAGTTATTTCTTAGAAGGATACTCGTATGATGCTACACAAAACAGATTAAGC
>JBFHXM010000111.1:0-3317 GCA_041598975.1 Candidatus Woesearchaeota archaeon
ACCTTTACGGAATTTTAAACTATAATTTATATGAGAAAATTAAAGAAAATAATAAAAGTGTTCTTGATTATTATATTAAATCTTTTGATGTTGCTTCAAAAGTAAATTTAAATTTACAAAAACCACAAAGAGAAGAATATTTATATAATTTGAATGGGAGCATAAATTTTACCCCAAATTTTAATTCAACAAGGTTAATTAGTAGTGAATTGCAAAATCCTACAGACTTTAATTGTTATATAAGGGCTCTAAATATATATAGGACAAATACGGGAGATCCGTTTTTCAGAGATGGAGATATCATCAAAAGTTTTCAAAATATGAGTATTGAACCTTTTGAAAGAATAATTTTTGATACATTTGATAAAAATAGTTATGAAAATTCAGTTTATTGGATGTCATCAAATGTTTTTGTTAATACAAATTTATATGTTACTTCTACAAAAAAGTTTATAAAAGGGCAAGGAGGGGGAGGGGGAGGAGATGGTCCTTCCAAAGGTAGTATTGGTGGTGGTGGCAATAATTATCTTCCTGTTGAATCTCTCCTAATTAGAAAAGAAACAGATAAAACTATTATCAATAATGGGGAAGAATTCAAAGTTACATTAAGAGTTATCAATGCAAATAATTTTGAAGTTCGAAATATGGTTGTGCATGATTTAGTTCCAGAAGGATATGAAATTTTAAGTGTTAGTGGAAATGTTAAAATGGAGAATAGAGAATTTAAATTTGACATAGATAAAATTGGAGCATATGAAACAAAAGTTATTGAGTATACGCTTTTACCAAAATCTGTTATGAAAGGAATTACGTATTTAAAACCTGCGAAATTGATTTATGAAGACGAAGAATATTTTTCAGAAGGAATACTTCTTATTAATGATTTAATTCCTGAAGAAAAAGTATTTGTTCAAAAAGAGATTAAATATATTGATAGTAATTTTGTAAGAGTTACTATTAAAATTAAAAACCTCGGTAATTTTTATTTGGAAGATTTGTTAATAACTGAAACTTGGAACGAAGATTCTATAGTAAAAGACATTTCACAAGTTTTTTATAATAATGAAAAAGGTAGTTGGATTGTGAAAAATTTGAATCCGGGAGATGAATGGGAAGTTAGTTATGTTATTAGCAGAGACAATAATTTAGATACTTTGCCAAATGTATTCGGAATTGAAAAAAAAGATGTTTTTATGACTTTGATATTCTCAGAAGAAATAATTACTTCATATAATGAAGGGCCTAGAATAATCGAAACAGTAGGTTTAAGTTTGGCAATAGGTTTCCTAATTCTTTATGTTTTATTTTAAATAATATTTATAAAAGACAATAAATTGGAACTATTATGTTAAAGGCCGAGCTTCATACACATATCAATTTGGATCCACAAGATAAAGATATAGATTATGATGTTTATAAATTAATAGATGAAATCAAAAAAAGAAAGTATGATGTTTTAGGAATAACTTGCCATAATTATTATTTTGAAGATTTAAAAGCTAAAGAATATGCTAGAAAAAGGGAAATTGTTTTAATTTTTGGAATTGAAAAAGACATAGAAGGGATGCATGTTTTAATATATAACTGTTCTAAAAACATAGAAAAAATAAATACTTTTAAAGAATTAAAAGAATATAAAAAGAAAAATCGAGAGGTTCTTATAATTGCTCCCCATCCTTTTTTTTTAACTTCAAGTTGTTTAAAAAACCATATTATTAAATATGAATATTTGTTTGATGCGTATGAATTTTCGTATTTTTATACTAAGTTTTTTAATTTTAATAATAAAACTGTTCAACTTGCAAAAGAATTTAAAAAACCTCTTATTGCAAATTGTGATGTTCATGAATTAAATTTTATTAATAATGTTTATACTTTGATAGATAGCAAATTGGATGAAACGGAGATTATTGAATCCATTAGACAAGGAAAAGTTGAGATTAGAAAAACACCTCTCCCAATAACTGTTTTTTTAAGAATTGGTTTTAAAGTAATTGTGCATAAAATCAAAAAAATATTTTAAAATTTAATAACCATTGTTCAAATCTTTAACAACTATTTCTTTTTTCAAAGATTGTTGATACAAATAGTTAAATTCTACAGTTACTTGTGAAGCATAGGAATCCTCCCCTGTTCTGGAAAATTCACAGTAAAAACTTGATTTTCCATTTACAATTTCTTCTCCTGATACAGCCTCACAACTACCTGTTGTAGAGCCCAATTTAACTATTGGTTTTGAGTATTTGTTTGCATAATCATCTGTTTTAAAACATTGATTTACAACTTGCCCTGAGTTTGAATTTTGAATTTTGAAATCTAATCTTATTTTATCTTCAAATCCAGTAATCCTATCAATTGTTACTGCCAAAGGGCCGTTTTGATTTTTATAATTATCAATATTAATTTCACAAATATTTTTTTTTGAAGGAACGCAAATTTGCTGTGTGTAAGTTGTTTTTGCAGTATAACAATAATCAAATTTTGGATTGAAATTGTATTTTTGTGAAAACCCATCAACTTTAACTCCTTGAATTTTAAATCCTGAATAATAGCCAGGCCCAGTTGTTTCTGTCGCCTTAGGGATTTTACCAATATTATAGTCTTTATTTAATCCCTTTACATATCCGGTATCAAATCCTGAAGTCCTTATTTTCAAGTCTGTTATTTCGTGTGTTTGATAGTTTGTAAATATAAAACCGAAATTGGCCGGCTGTCCTTTTATCATTTCAGAAGGGGGGTTGTTATCGTCAAAAGTTACTGCAACTCCACTTCCGCCACTATTTGATTTTCCTCCACCAAGACTAAAACCACTTTCTTCCTCATCACCACCAAGGCCGGGAACAGAACATCCTGAAATAAACAATAAGAATACCATCCCAATTATCGTTAGCAAATATTTATTTTTTCTTTTCATTTTTCTCGTATTTTTCATAATAAGTAAAATAATCATTATTTCTTGAAAGTACTGCATCAAGCATAATTTTTTTGATTTTTTCTTCAAAAATGTCATTTAAACTCATAAATTCTAGTATCCTGTAATTGTTTTTTACTTTTTCAACTAAAAAAATGTCCCTTAATCTTTTTAATTGTCTTCTAATATTAGAATCTGCAGTCCCATTTAAAGAAAAACCATTTTCTTTCCTTATCTCCAAAAGCTGCTCTTTTATTTCTTGTGCAGACAATTGTTTTTTTGATTTTTTTGCCCTTTCAAGTACAAGCAAGATATCAACTATGACATCTCTTGAATCACCAGGTTGAAGTAAACCTAAAGATAAACAAATTTTTTTTAATATGTCTCTTTTTTTTAGGTTATGTGG
>JBFHXM010000112.1:0-3235 GCA_041598975.1 Candidatus Woesearchaeota archaeon
AAGAATTAGGATTTAATAAAAATGAAGCAAAAGTATATTTAGCTTTAATTAAGTTTAAAGAGGCAGATGCTAACACATTAATTAAATATACAAAATTTCATAAAAATATTATTTATGATAATCTTGAAAAATTAATTATTAAAGGTTTAGTCACATATATTCAAGATAATAAAAAAAGGCTTTACAAATTAGAAAGTTCTGAAAATTTAATTAATTTTTTTGAAAATAAAAAAAAAGAGATTGAAAATAAAAAAAAATTTGCAGAAGAAATTGCAAAAGAGATAGACAAAATAAAATCAATTTCTTTATCAAATCAAGACGCAAAAATTTTCAAGGGGAAAGAAGCAGTAAAAACATTTTACAATATGACCTTGAATGGTGCCGATTATGTTGTTTTTGGTGCACCAAAACAATCTATTGAAATTATGGGCGAGTTATTTTGGAGAAATTACAATATTAAGAAAAAAAATAAGAAAATAGCTGTGAAAATGATTTTTAATGAAAATTCAAGGAAATTTGGAGAAACTATTACTGATTCTCAAACTCAAATAAGGTATTTTGAAAAAGATTTTGAACCTTTAACTGAAACACATATTCAAGAAAATTTTGTAGCCATTATTGTTTGGACTTCTGAACCAATTATTTTTTATATTCAAGATGAGAATGTTGCCGAGTCATATTTAAATTATTTTGAAAAATTATGGAAGATTTCTAAAAATTAAAATATTATAAAATTATTGAAACTTCATCCAAATCTTCTTAAAATAAGGCAAAGACAAAGTAGAAAGAACAAAACCTGTTGCAGGAACAATAGAATTAATAAAAGGTTTAGGTAAGCCTGCAAAAAAGAAAAAAAGTACAATAACAAAATAAGTTAAAATAGCAAGAATAACTTTCCGAGTCAAACTTGTTTCCCATGCCTTATCAAGTTCAACTCTTTTATTCCTACTTTCAATATTTTCAACTCGTTTTTCAATACTTGTCATTTACATATAACCGTCAAGTATCTTGTCAATATTCACATTAGCTATGTCTTGCCTTACAAGTGCTTCTTTCTTGTCTTCAGGCAAATCGTCAATGTATGTTTCCCTGTCAGTATCACTTTCATAATACACGCCAATGCCTATCTTTTCGTCTTGGCTCTCAACAGCATGACTGTGCGCCCAGAACTTATTCTTTCTGTCGTAACTTTGGACATCTTCAAGTTTGTAAATCCTTTCTTTGTACCAAGAAAGAGTCAAATCAGGATTAAAGGATACGCAAATTTGTGCAATATCTATCAAGGAAAAACCTTTATGTTTCATACCGCCCTCAATCAAGCCCGCAAGATGGTCAATGTCTCCGCTAAACCCTTTTGCAATATAAGTAGCACCTCCTGCAAGAGCAAGTTCAATTGGATTAACGGGTGTTTCAATAGCTCCAAAAGGTGTGGAAGGTGTTTGCTTACCTTTAGGTGTTGTAGGGGAAGTTTGTCCCTTTGTCAAAGCATAGATTTGATTATTATTAACAAGGTATGTAATATTGATGTTCCTTCTCATAGTATGCATAAGATGCCCCATACCAATTCCGTATCCATCTCCATCACCCCCTACTACAATCACATGCAAGTCCTTGTTGGCAAGTTTAGCACCAGTTGCAACAGGAAGTGCACGGCCGTGAATAGTCTCTATTCCATAAGTCTTTAAATAATGTGGGAATTTGGAAGAACAACCAATTCCTGATACGATTAAAACATCCTTTGGGTCAATGCCAAGATTGATAATTGCTTTCTTAACAGCCATAACAATACTGTAATTTCCACAACCTGGACACCATTGTGATGCATGTTTAGGATCTAAATCCTCTATTGTAAACACTTTTTTTTCCTCACTCATTTTCTAACCTCCAAAACTTGCGCTTTTGGACATATGGCCACAACCTTTTCATAAATTTCTTGGAAAAAGAAAGGTCTTGCATCATACTTTAAATATGTTTTCTCAATAAAGAAACCTGTTCTTTCCCTGATAATGTCTCGCAATTGAGCAGTAAAATTACCCTCCAAAATAATTGTATCTTTGCAACCTTCAAGCATCTTTAAAACTTCCGTTTTATCAAAAGGATTAATATACAAAAAGTGCATGTAATTCACTTTATAACCATCTTTGTTTAGATACTTAAGAGCATCTAAAACAGGACCTTTTGTAGAACCCCAACCAACAATTGTTAAATCTGCATCTTCTGGACCATACATCTTAGGCTTCAACCATTCTTTTGGAATCGCACTTAATTTTTTTTCTCTTTTCTCCATCATTAATTCATGATTTCTAGGGTCTTCGGAAGTATAACCTGTCTCATCATGTTCATAAGAAGATGCAATATGCATACCATTTTTAGTTCCAGGAATAATCCTTTTTGAAATTCCATCTTCGGTAAATTCATGTCTTTTATTATCATTAACTGTCTCATCAATTCCAACATATTTTCCTCTCTCAATTTTCAAATTAGAAGTATCAAATCTAGGTGCTGTCCATCTGCTTGCTGCAAGATGCTTGTCCATTAAAACAACAACTGGAGTTTGGCAAATCTCTGCTAAATTGAAAGCATTGAAACTTTCATAGAAACTCTCTTCAATATCTCCAGGAGCAACAACAATCAAAGGAAACTCACCTTGTGAGGAATTGATTACGAACTTCAAATCACCTTGGTCATTGTAAGTAGGAAGACCTGTGGATGGGCCACCCCTCATGCACTCAAAAATAACTACAGGTGCTTCTGCAATAGCAGCAAAACCAAGACCTTCATTCATCAATGCAAAACCTCCTCCTGAAGTTGCAGTCATGCTCCTAACTCCTGCTACACTCGCACCAATTGCAGTATTGATTGCAGCAAGTTCATCTTCAGTTTGCTTTGTTGTAATATTGTAATCGAGCTCATGTGCAGCCATGAAATGCAAGAAAGAAGTTGAAGGTGTCATAGGGTACTCTCCAACAAATTTAACTCCTGCTTTAATAGCACCAATAGCCGCTGCATCATTGCCGCTCATAAAAACAGTCTTGTCTTGTTTCTCTTTAACAGCCTTGATTTCAACATCAAGTCCAGAACTATAACTTTTAGAAAATTCAAATCCATTTCTACCTGCTTCGATATTTTGCTTAATAACCTCAGCATCTTTTTTTTTGAAATGCTTTTTCAATACTTCTTCCAGAAAAGCTTCATCTCCCATAAGTCCAATAACAACACCAAAATAAATCGTATT
>JBFHXM010000113.1:0-3210 GCA_041598975.1 Candidatus Woesearchaeota archaeon
CATGACTGATTTAGAATTGATATTTACTATGCTTGGAGAAAGAGCTACTACAGAAATTACTCAAACAAAAGATTCAAAAGGGATGGATGAATTAAAAAACGCTTCAAAAAAAGGAGGAAATATTGCAAAAAATGCCAGATTAGAATTAGAAGGAGAAACTGGTAAAAAAGTTATAGAGGGTTTTGATTAACCCTATACAGCGGCTCTTTGATTGGTTTTTATTTTTAACCTAAGTTTGACAGTTTGCTAACTACTTTTCTGAAAAAATTGATTTGACAGTTTAATTTTTTTGACTTGTTTTTAAGTCAAATTAAGTTATAATTTATGTTTTTGCTTTGTTTTCTAGGCAAATAAGCTGATTAATCCAATCAAAATTGGAATAAATCAGGGTTTTTGTGATGTTTTTTTCTCGTATGGCTGTAACTGTCAAATTAAGTAGCGAATTTTTGATGAATTTTACTGATTTCTGCTTAAGCTTAGGAATATCGAATTTGATAAGTGACATAAATAATTGAGCAATAAATCCAATAAGTAACGCTCCGTAAATAGCATTATCAGACCATACGCGGACGGGTTTTATTTCAATCTCGTTTTTTAATGAGTCAAAAATTTTCTCAATTGAATCTTTTTTTCTGTAGATTTCTAATGCTTCTGAAAGTGTCAAATCTTTTGTTGATAAAAGGCAGAAAAAACCTTCTCTGCCAGTTACAATTTTCTCTTTAAGAAGATTTGTAGCTTCTTGGTCATTAAGCGTTTCTAGCTTTGTTTGATACTCATATGAAATATCAATCAACACATTATTGATACGATACTTGGTTGGCAAAGCTTGGCTTTTATCTTTAGATTCTTGAATTGCTTTAGCTTGAGCAAGTTGTCGTTTGACTTTACGCAAACGACTAGCATATTGTTCTTTGTATAATTTTTCTGAATAAAAAAAATAATCTGTTTTGCTTGGAGTTTTATACATAACACCATAAATGCCTTTTTCCTTATCAATACAATTCTTATCAGTTTTCTCAAAAGCTTTAATTCGCTTATCATCGCTTTTGTTGAGTTTTTTAGCAGTTAAGTACTTTAATTTTTCAGCTTCAATTAAAGCAAGATTTTCTTTACTGTTAGCACCTTTGTCAAACGTAACAAGTGAATCTTTCTTCAAGTGCTTTTGCACTTGCTCAAACGTAGTTTTAAAATGTGATTGGTCGCTCACATTACCTTTACCAACTGTAAAACCAATAGGGATGTTTATTGGTTTTGCAATCTCCGCAACACCTAGCGTAAGTTGTAATTTATCAGGGCGATGATCTCGACTATAACCATATGCTCCAAGTGAGGCTTTGGTACCATAAAGAACAAGACTTGACCAATCCATATTTATGTCAGTATGCTCAAGGTCTGGATACACTGTAAAGATTGCATCCTGAATATCACTCATGATAGCTTCACGATTTTTACCAACACAAGCAAATGTACGATATAATGTTTTTTCATGAAAAGATCGTAATTCAAACTCTTCAAGAATTGCAGGGCGATTAATCCATTTACTAGCTCTAGAAACACTCAAATTCTCAGAGAGTTTGTAAGATAATGTTGCTTGAAGTAAAGCATTAATATCTCTGCCACGAGATTTATGTTTGGAGAAAATCTTTGAAAAACCTAGTTTTTCATAATATTTTCTCACAGCAAGAATCGTTCCAACCGGAAAAGATATATTCTCGTTCGTATTTACTACAGTTGTCTTTAATTTAGTTTTTATCATGTCAGAAATTACTAATTGAACCTCGTACGGACTGCGTTCCTTGTCCGTAGATTCCTGTTTATTCCGTTTAGTGTCTTCTGTTGTGCCTTACGGCTTAGGGGATAAACCCCTTTATATAAATCGATGAATTAACTACTTCATTGAATATTCTTTTTTCTAAAATAGAAAAACCGTTATCTCTAGAACATTACATGAGTAGTTTATTCTTTTTATCGATTTATTTTGCGGGCTCGATAGAGGCCGCATTTATGGAGGATAAAATGGGAAGAACAAACACGAATTGGAAGATAGTTAACATATTCAACGATAGGTCTAGAGAAATAAATTGTAAAGAACATTTCAAGTTAAAAAAGTATGATGTGACAATCAAAGAAATTGCTAAGGTAAGATTCACAACTCATGCCAAGTATAATATTAATTATCATTTTGTTTGGATTCCAAAAACAAGAATGAAGATTTTAGTTGAGCCTTTCAAGTCAGAAGTTGAAAATGCAATCTTGTACATTTGTGAAAAGAACAAATGGCATCCGTTAGCACTTGAGATAATGCCAGACCACATACATTTTTTTATAAGTGCAAGTCCAAAGTGGGCTCCGATGAGAGTAATCAAACAAATAAAAGAATATAGTTCTAAAAAACTTAGACAAAAATATTCGATAATAAGAGATGCCAGAAATAGTAACGATTTTTGGGCAACAGGTTATTACTGCGGAACCGCAGGACACGTGTCAGCAGACCAAGTAGCAAGATATATACTAGAACAAACACACGAATTAAAAAAGAATTTCAACCTATTTGATATAAAACCCTTTGAGTATGACATAAATGACTCAAGCACATTTCCATTAAGTCAAACGACACTTGATGCTTACGCATAAACGGGTTTAACTCCACTTTGCAAAAAATTTAAGTGGAGTCTACACCCATTATTTTAATTATTTTCATAATTTTGTATATACTAGTCCTTAAGAGATTCTTCGAACTCTACGGACTGTTGCTAAAAGTCATAAATTAGACTTTTGCATGTCGAAGTTTAAAAACTTCAACACATCCTCATACGCAAAAAGTATAAAGTTCCAAAAAATAGTTGCGGATGAGTATATAGAAGGTTTTGATTAACCCTATACAGCGGCTCTTTGATTGGTTTTTATTTTCAAGAAAGTCAACCAAGGCTGACTAAATTGTTGGTTGACTTTGGCGTAGCATAAAAAGAGTTCATACTTTTTATACTATAAAGAACCTCAAATTTTAAAGAATTTTTGAGGTTAATCAAAGGCCTCTATATGGTTTGTGTAATTAAACTTGATATCCAATACATTTATCCAATAATACACAAACCAAATAGCAAGTGCAATGAATCCCTCTTGCTAAATTGTAAATTGAACCTCGTACGGACTGCGTTCCTTGTCCGTAGATTCCTGTTTATTCCGTTTAGTGTCTTCTGTTGTGCCTTA
>JBFHXM010000114.1:0-3200 GCA_041598975.1 Candidatus Woesearchaeota archaeon
CAATACTCAGATCCGCATTCGCATTTGAAAGGGTTCGCAAGTTTCCACTCAGTTGTAAGATAATTAAAGGTTATCTCTTCATCTTTCTCTATATTTTTTAAAGCTTTGAAATGAAAATTAGTAAAATCCAGATATGCATTGGGCTTGCAAGAATGATTAAGATAATCATCAATATTTCCTGAACCACTTAGATGTTTATGTTCATCTATTTGCAAAGAATACTTATTAGGTTTATCCAGAATCTTGCCTTCAAAAATAAATATTAACTCTTCTTTTGATATTCTTTCTTTAGCAAAAATTGATTTTCCTTTCTCAGTTTCACGAACTTCTACTTTTTCAGAAATGTACATACTATTTTTTATGCTTAGAGTTTTATTAAGTTTTCGTCTCAGAGGCACTCTTTATTTTTTCTTCTTTTTATTATGCATCTCCAAATAGATGCCAGAAAGTATAAGCAAAGAGCCACCAATTATCGTGTTATTATTAACTTGCTCACCAATAATAATAATTGCAAGTATAATTGATACCAAAGGTGTTATGATTGTTGCGATAATTGAACCCATCTCTGCCTCTATTTTTTCAAGTGCAAGGTTGTAAAAAATATATGCAAGACCAGTTGATACAACACCAAGCAAAATAATGTATGTCCAAATTTCTAAACTTAAATTTCCAAATCCGTCCATTATTGGAAAAGGCAACAATATAAGTGATGCAAAAAACAAAAACCAAATCACGTCTCCAATACTATGGTTTTTGTTTTCTTTTCTCATTCCGACAATCAATATTCCATAACAAAATGCACCCATTAAAGCAAGGATATTTCCAAAATTATTTTCTCCAAATTGAAAAGGATTAATTATATACAATCCAACAAATGCAATAATCAAAGTTACAATTTTTGTTCTAGTAATATTCTCTTTCAAAAAAAAATATCCGAAAATCAATACAAAAAACGGATAGGAATAATTAATCAAAACTGCATTTTGCACAGAAGCAAAAATATTTGCTGCAGTATAAAGTGATAATGAAAGTGCATAAATAATGCCGATAATAAAATACTCCTTTAAATCTTTTTTTGAAACTTTGTACCATTTTCTATCGATAAAAGGCACAAAAATTAGTAAAAAAACAAATCCTATAAAAATCCTAAGAAAATTCAAACTCATAACTGGGATGCTGTCTCCTATCAATTTAACAAGAACTCCAATTGTTGACAAACAAAGTGCTGCAAGAATCATATAGATATAACTCAGTTGTTTCATTAATAAACACACAAAATCATCTTTTATATATTTTTCGTGATTTCGATAATTATATAAACATTCCAAATAAATAATTATTATGAATAAAGACTTAGAATTAGTAAAAGAATTTCAATTTAAATTTAGCGTACCAGTATTAGAAAAACCATCTTTGATACCAAAAGACAGGTCAGATTTCAGACATAAGATAATGGCAGCAGAAGTGGAAGAGTACCTAAAAGCAGTAGAAGAGAATGACCTTCCAAATATTGCAAAAGAACTTGCAGATGTACTTTACACAGTATACGGAACTATACTTGAACACGGGCTTCAAGACATAATGGAAGAAGTATTTGAAGAGGTGCACGCTTCAAACATGAGCAAAGACGCACATCAGTACAAAATGGTGAAGGGAAAAAACTACTTCGAAGCAAATGTAGAAAAATTCTTCGAGGAGTAACTTTTAACTGGATTAAAATTAAAAACATATTTATATATAAACTTAAATTAAAAATTGTATGAAAAAGAAAATATTAACATACTTAATTGTTTTAATTATAGTAATTGTAGCAGTAACTGGCGCAACTATATTATTTGATTTCCCCTATTCTCCATATAATCCTCCTCAAACTGATGATAGCGGTTTCACATTAAGTGGGATTGAACAAGTAGTAAATGCGAACAATCAGTTTGCATTTGATTTATATTCTCAAATAGATAAAGAAAATGAGAATATTTTTTATTCTCCATATAGCATTTCAGCAGCTTTGGCTATGACATATGAAGGTGCGAAAGGAGAAACAAGAGATGAAATGAAAGAAGTTTTTCACTTTCCTGAAGATGAAATATTAAGAACAAATTTTGCAGCTATATATAACAAAATTAACAATAATAATGATGCATATCAATTAAGAACTGGAAATGCTCTTTGGACGCAATATGATTTTTCATTTTTAGAAAATTATACAAGTAGAGTGGAAAAATATTATGGTGGAAAAGCAACAAATTTAGATTTTGCAGGAGAAACTGAAAAATCCAGGCAAACTATAAATTCATTTATTGAAGAACAAACCAACAATAAGATAGTAGATTTAATTCCAGAAGGAGTTCTTAGTTCAAATACTAAATTAGTACTTACAAATGCAATATACTTTAAAGGAACATGGGAATGGGAATTTGACAAATCAGATACAAGGGAAATGGATTTTAAAATCTCTCCAGACAATATTGTAAAAACAGATATGATGTATATGAAACCAGAAAAAGCAACATTCAGTTATGCTCAAACTGATGATTTACAAATTTTAGAACTTCCTTACAAAGGAGGAGACATTTCAATGTTAATACTTTTACCAACAGAAGATTTAAACAATTTAGATTTAGATTTAGAAAATTTGAATGATTGGAAATCTGAAATGAAAGAAACAGCATTAGACCACATTTATATCCCAAAATTTGAATTTGATACTAAATACTTTATGGTAGAAACTTTAAGTGAGATGGGAATGCCTACTGCATTTTCAGGTGGAGCAGATTTTTCAGGTATGAATGGTCAAAGAAATTTAAGGATTTCGGAAGTTATCCATCAAGCTTATGTAAAAGTAGATGAGAAAGGAACAGAAGCCGCAGCTGCAACAGCAGTTATAATGGACAAAATGTCAGCAGGTCCAATGGAGCCAAAAATATTCAAAGCAGACCATCCTTTTGTATTTATAATTCAAGAAAAAGAAACTGGAAACATACTCTTCTTAGGAAAAGTTGCAGACCCTACTAAATAATTTTTATTTTTAATTTCTTATAAGAAAGTATTTAAATCTTATTCATAATAATATTTTATGAAAGATTTGAAGATTACAATTGAATTATTAAAAGACATAAATGAACTGTTATTAGAACTTAGAACATTTATGACTTTAAACATGGTTCATTTGGATGAAAATATGCAAGGAGATGCAAAAG
>JBFHXM010000115.1:0-3120 GCA_041598975.1 Candidatus Woesearchaeota archaeon
CAAACTTTATTTATAAAATTTTATATTAATTATTAATTCAAACTAAAAATAATAACAAAAATTTATAAAACATTTTCAAAGAAATATAATATGAATAATATTATAGAAGTAAGAAACTTAAAAAAGGTCTTCAAAGTGCCAAAAAAATCCCAAGACATATCTTGGATTAAAAAAAGATTATCTTGGATTTATAGAGAATGGGAAGAAAAAATTGCAGTTGACAATATTAATCTTGAAATAAAACCTGGAGAAATTCTAGGCTATCTAGGACCAAATGGCGCAGAAAAATCTACAACTATTAAAATGCTTACAGGAATTCTATACCCAACAGATGGAGACATAAAAGTTTTTGGAAAACTAAACCCTATCAAAAACAGGAACGAATACACTCAGCAAATAGGAGTTGTTTTTGGACAAAGAAGCATCCTTGCATATGATATTCCTGTAAAAGACTCATTCAGATTATTCAAAGCAATCTATGGTCTATCTGAAGAATTTTATCAGCAAAGAGTTGAATACCTTGTAAAAATACTTGGAATAGAAGAATTCTTTGAGCGACCTTACAGAATGCTTTCCCTTGGAGAAAAAATGAGATGCGAATTAGCAGCATCCTTCCTGCATAAACCAAAAATAGTATTTTTAGATGAACCAACAATCGGACTTGACGCATCAGCAAAAATCACAATCAGAAAATTCCTAAAAAAAATCAACAAAGAAGAAGGAGTAACAATCATGATAACAACACATGACATGGATGATATAGAAGAACTATGTAACAGAATCGTATTAATTGACAAAGGAATACTAGCATACGAAGGGCCATTAAAACAATTCAAAGAAAAATACAGTGACTGGAAAAGAGTTAGCATATATTACAAAAAAGTAACTGATAAAGAAAAATTTGACAACCTAAAACACAAATTAAATATTATAGAAAAACAAGACCACAATATCACATTCAAAATTCCAGTTACTGAATCACTTGGAAAATACTTAAAAGACATAGTCGAATGCACAGAAATAATTGATTTGACAATAACGGAACCAAAACTAGAAAATGTTGTTGCAAAAATATACGAACTAAATAAAAAAGAATAAGGAAATGGCAAATATAAATAATAAATATCTGGAATATTTTAAACAAGGATTTAAAAAATCTATTGAATATAAATCATATTTGATAGGAACACTAACAACACCATTTTTCATGGGAGTTTTCTTTTATTTCATATGGCAATATATCTACGCAGTAAAAGGTGGTGGAGATCCAAATTATCTTATAGGTGGTTTTACATTTAAAGAGATGATAGTTTATTTGGTAATAGGTTTATTAATTAATACTGCAAGAGCATCAGAGATTGCTGACAATATATCACAAACAATCAAATCAGGAGATATTGCTATTTTTTTATGTAGACCTGTAAACTTTGTAAAAAGCCTGCTTGCAGATGGATTTGGAGGAAAAATAATCAATATTGGAGTTTTCTTCATATTATTAATCATAATCACAAAAATAGCAGGACTAAATTTCCCTCCATTAGCAATATTCATCTTATTCCTATTTTATGGGTTACTATTAATATTCTTTGACATCATAGTAAACGTAATGATTGGTGGATTAGCATTTTGGCTTACAGAAATATGGGGAGTTAAAGCTTCAATCCAACAAGTACTATGGATACTATCAGGAAGAGCTCTACCACTAAGTTTATTCCCCCCTTGGATACTTACTTTCATGAGATGGACACCTTTCTTTTATTTAGAATACACTTTTGCAAGCATATATTTGGGAAAACTTACATTTGAAGAAGCACTCAGAGCAATGGGAATTTTCATTATTTGGATAGCAATATTAGTATTTGTAATGAAATGGATATTCAATAGGGGATTTAGAAAACTTGCAAGCTTTGGAGGATAAATCTATGTCCCAAACATCTCAAAATGATTTTCGAAAAAGAAATACAATACACAAATACTCAGAAATATTTTTTATTAAAATTTACCTTTCAATAAAAGCCATTAAAGAATATAAAACAAATACAGCCCTTGATTTTTTTACAACAATAACATTATCTGCATCTTTCCTTATTTTTTATTTCATATATCAAAAAGAACTAGTTCCATTTTTAAATTGGGAATATTATGACTTCATAATTTATTTTTTTCTACTTTTATATGCATCATTAATACTTAGATTTTTTATTTTAACTAATTTTAAATATACCTTAACAAGTGGAAAATTAAATGAATATATAGTAAAGCCCATATCACCATTATATTTTACATTAATAAATGGGCACCGCCCAACAATAATTTTGTCTGCAACAATTTACACAATCATTTTAACAATTTTAATAACCTATGGTAAATATTCCAATTATTTAATTAGTTTTACAATATTTTTATTTGGATATATCTCCCATACAATTATAATGAATATGATTCTCTCATTAGCATTTTTTATAAAAGAGAGTGGAATCATATATGATATTTATTACAGAAACACATTTTTTACTGTTGAACAATTCACGCCAAAACTTTTTGAACAATCATTTCTAAGATTTTTTGCATTCTTAATCCCTGCAGCATATTATGGTTATTTTGTAATTGAAAGCTTAAAAGGACGATTTAATGAATTGATATATTATTTTCCATTTATGCTAATAATTACAATTATTTGTTCCATCACACTATTTACATTATGGCACTACGGACTACGAAAATACGAGGCATTCGGATAAAATGAATAACATAAACTTCCGAAAAAGAAACACTTTGCAAAAATACTCAGAAATATACTATGAAAAAATGATTGCTGCCATAAAAAGAACTAAAGAATATAGAACAAACTTCTGGATGATGAATCTAACTGACTTAGCAAGCCTATCCTCATATATGATTTTATTTTATATTATTGGCAATCTAATGTTTGACACAATACAATGGACAAAACTTGACTTTTTCTTATATTACTGTTTCAACCTCATATCATGGAAAATGTTATGGCAACACAATCTTCGAAACTTCGCAAGAAGAATGCTAGATGGAAGATTAAATGTTTATTTGTTAAATCCCGCAAACACATACTTTCTTACATCTATAGAATACTTAAGTGGGAAC
>JBFHXM010000116.1:0-3109 GCA_041598975.1 Candidatus Woesearchaeota archaeon
AAATGACGAGGACATAGATTTCTTATATGATTTAACTTATATTGATAAAAAAAACAACTCTATAAAAGAGCAAGAAATTTTTAATACAATCTTTAACTCCATAGATAATGCAGAAGAATACATTTTAATTGATATGTTTTTGTTTAATGATCTCCTTGGAAGTTTGAATTCATCTTATAGAAGTTTATCTAATGAGCTTACAAATAAATTAATAGAAAAAAAAACTATTAATCCAGATATTAAAATTATAGTAATTTCAGATGAAATTAATGATTTCTATGGTTCTTCAAAATCTAGTCAATTTAAGAAATTGAACGAAAATAATATCGAAGTATATTTAACTAATCTAGAAGTTTTAAGAGACTCAAATCCTACATATTCTGCAATTTGGAGAACTTTTTTGCAATGGTTTGGAAACTCTGAAGGCGGTTTTTTATCTCACCCATTTTCAGGTGAAAAAAAAGTGACATTAAGAAGTTACTTTAAGCTTTTAAACTTCAAGGCAAACCATAGGAAAACATTTTTTGCAGATGATGGAAATGGTAGCCAAGTATCCATTATTGCTTCTGCAAACCCTCATGACGGAAGTTCGGCACACTCGAATGTGGCTTTCAAAATAAAAGGAGATTTTGCCAATGAATTGCTGATTTCTGAAAATGCAATTGTTGAAGATTTAAATTTGTCAAACTTGATTTCATTACAAAAAGCTTCATTACAAAATCAAGGTGAATATGAAGTTCAATTAATAACTGAAGGGAAAATTAAAAAAGCATTATTGGATGAAATAAAAAATACAATATCTGGAGATAAAATTGATATTGGAATATTTTATATCTCTGACAGGGACATAATAAAAGAACTAATTAGTGCCTCAAATCGTGAAGTAGAAATAAGAATAATTTTAGATCCAAACAAAGATGCATTTGGGCATGAAAAAGGGGGCATTCCAAATAGGCAAGTAGCGTATGAACTTCTTAAAAAAACAAATAACAAAATAAAAATAAGATGGTACAATACAAATGGAGAACAGTTCCATAGCAAATTCTTATTAGTTAAAAAGAAAAACGGTATTGCAAAGATAATTTTGGGTTCTGCAAACTTTACTATTAGAAATATTGGTGATTATAATCTAGAAACAGACCTTGTTGTTCAAGGTAACATTAATTCAAACTTATTTAAGGAGATAAATGAATATTTTGAAACAATCTGGTCTAATAAAAATGATAATCTCTATACCTTGGACTATAATATTTACAAAGACGAAACTAAGTGGAAAACATTATTTTACAAATTTCAAGAATGGAGCGGATGGTCCACTTATTAAAATTTTCTTCAAATTTTTCCCTTTCAATCCTCGTCTTTCTTTTCAGTATAAAAATTTAGAATCTGCGGTTTACGTGTTCGCGTATTAATAAGTATGCACTTTCCAACATCGGGATACATTCCCATTTTTTCCTGGTAATCGCTCATTTCCACCCAGCACCCACAAGAACAAATAGTACATCCTTTGTAATTTGCAAGACTCATTTTATGCGTGTGTCCTGTGATAAAAAAGTCCGGCATCTTTTTTATAACAAGAGGGTCATTTTGTGAGTCTGGAATGTACAAAGTAGATCCGTGTGAAGGTGCAAGATGCCTTTTCTCAAGTAGAAACTTGATAACTTCCTCGGGGGCACGAGCCCCACCTTTCTCCCTTAAATGTTGAATCTTGTCAGCATAATAAAAAAGACTTCCTCCATGATACAAATAGAAATCAAGTCCAAAACATTCCGGATCATCTTTAAACAATTTAATTATACTTGGATTACTCAAATTAAGTACATTCTTCATATTGTAAATTGCATAGGCCTTATCATAAGGAAGTTTTAATTGTGGCTCGGAAAGTCTCATGGTATCGTGATTTCCAGGAATAATTATAATACATTTATCTTTTGGAATCTGGTCAAGCCACCTTGCAGCTTCATGATACTGAAGTTCTGTACTTAGGATTCTTGCATCTTGTCCTTGACCAGGATAAATGCCTATACCTTCAATTAAATCTCCAGGAATAATTATGTACTTGACTTTTTCAGCAATAGCATTCAACTGATTATTATTAGTTCTTCCATTAAGCCAGTCAACAAACTTTTGAAAAGCTTCATCAACAAAAACCTTTGCTCCAAAATGCAAATCAGATATGCAAACTACATAATTTGTTTCCTGTGTCTTTTTAAGCTCTGTACTGTTTGGAGGGGAAGGAATGATAATATCATCAACCCAGATAATCTCTTTTCCAACCTTTCCAACAACACCTATCCCTTCATCCAAACACAAATTTCCAATCTTGGTAGCAAGTTCTGCATCGTAATTTTGCCCTTTCTTGTCAATCCTGCTCTTGTTAACAAAGCATTTAATTTGCCCGCCCCTGTCTTCAATAGTAATCATAAGATGTCCATTTTTCGTATAATTAAAATCAGAAATAAGACCAATTATGGTAACAACTTCATTAGATTCATACAAATCCTTAAGCTGGGAAATTCTCATAACATTATCGGCATTAATCCTATTAGAAAGAAGATCTGTAAAATATTTAAGCCTTTTAGTAAAATACAAAACAAAATCATTAACAGTGTTTTTCTTACCTTTTTGCTTATAATCAAAAACAATTTCAACATCATAATGTTTTGCTTTCTCAATTGTATCTAAATCGGTATCAAACTTTTCCTGCTTTTGAAATATGTTTGTATCTAATTTAACTTCCTCTTCTTCCTTTTTCTCCCCAATAAGGTTCTTGTCAAGAAGAGGTTTTTCCTTTTTGATAATTCCAATCTCTGTTTTAATAAAATGAAGAAAATTCTTGTATATTTTTTTCCGTCGTTCACTTGACTTTTTCACATGAAATTCTTTTGTAATTCCCATGAAATCTTCCCAGTTGAATTTCCTCAGTTTGGAAATGTTTCCATCATTGATTTCTACTCCTAGAATAACTTCTTTTAAATCATTGTTTAAAAATTTGAATTCAATTCCTTTCTTATACAATTCCTCGAATTTGTTTAAAAAATCAAGTTTTTCCTTATCATTATTAAAGTTAATCTTCTCAATTAATTCAATGTTTTTCTTGCCAAGAATA
>JBFHXM010000117.1:0-3095 GCA_041598975.1 Candidatus Woesearchaeota archaeon
AGAGACCTTGAGTATAGGGTCCAGCATCCTGAGATGATAACCTCTTCCAATGAATACATGGTGGAAGACGATTATCATGTAATGATAAAGTACGAAGTTGAAGACCTCGAATATAGGGAAGGTGGACTTTACGGTACTATAAGGCTTATAATTAAAAAGAAAAGAAAAAACCAGAAACATTATGAGAAAGTTTACATTGAAAAGCTTGAGAATAGATTACTAATACTAACTGATGAAGCTTACTATAATGTTTATGGAAAAGAAACCAGAAGAGAAAGAGAGATTAAAAGAGAGTATATGGACCATTTCAGACTTGGTTATGACGAAGAAGTTTCAAACGAAGACAGAAGAAGGATAAGGCTTGTTCCAAGCATGCTCGAAGACACGCTAGAAAATTTGTTCTCATCAATAAAAAGACATTACGAGAGGGACACAACAGGCGACATACGTATGGCGGCTTAATTTTATAAATATATAAATTCATTATTTATTATGGTTTCAAATAATAAAGGTGATAAAAAATACAGGACCTACTTTTGGAATGCAATGAGTTTTGTAATCTTTATTATATTATTTATAGTTTTACTCTCAATATTGTATTTGGCAAATAACAGGCTTCCTGGAAACATCAGCGTATTTCATTTTATCGTTCTTTCATTTGCTGTACATAGACTTACAAGGTTGTTTGTATATGATATAGTGACTGAATTCATTCGTGATTATTTTAAAAAGAGGATGAATGAAAGCGGATTTGCAAGAAACATGGCACAGCTTTTGGGATGTCCTTGGTGTACTAGCATGTGGTTTGCCCTTTTGGTATTTTTTTTATACTTTCTGCACCCTGTCTTCTGGTTTTTGATATTTATACTTGCATTGGCAGGAGTTGCATCTTACTTGCAGTTAATTATTAGTTTATTAAATAAAATTGTAAATAAAAATGAAAAGAGTTGAGATGTATTTAAAGAATTATTTTTTCAATTTAACTGCAGTCCCGTAAGCAAGCATTTCTGATGCTCCAGTCATTACCATGGAAGTTGTAAACCTAACTCCAATTATCGCATCAGCTTTCTTACCAATTGCATCATTAATCATTCTGTTGAATGCTTCATCTCTAGAATTCGCAGTCATTTCTGTGTAAGTTTTAACTTCTCCTCCTACTATGTTTTTTAGCCCTGCTCCAATATCTCTTCCTATGTTTCTTGCTCTTACTGTGTTTCCTTTTACTATTCCAATTACTTCTGAAATTGTCTTTCCTGGTACTGTTTCTCCTGTTGTAGTTATTATATTTGCCATTTTATTTTTTTTTATTTTTTTTTATCTTTTCAATTTCATCCTCTTTTTTATTAAAGAAAATGAAAACTCCAATTACAATAATCGGGATTCCATACACTAACAACCACAAATCTTCTCTAATGCTAACAATAGTTATGGCGACTCCTAATATGATTGCAATAGTTCCCGTTATTATTCTACTTATTGTGTTCACAATAAATTAATAGTGGTTGCTATATATAAATGTAATTATTTTACTTCAAATATTGACAAGGTGCTTGCATAGTAAGAAGCAACATATGCATGATTGTCTTTGGCAACAACTGATGTCGCACCATCAAGGGAATTGTCGGTGTATGTCGCAATTTCCACTATGTTCTCAGGTTCGTAAATGTCCAAAACTGTTACTGAGTCTCCTATGTATGAAGCAACATACGCATAATCACCATCAATAGATACAGATTGGGGTGCGTCCATGCTTTTACTTGTAAAAGAACCTACCTCTGCAATATTTTCAGGATTAGTTATATCAAGTACAACTAGATAATCATTCACACTTCCTGCAACATATGCGTAATCATCTTTAACATAAATTGAAGTTGGTCCGTTTATATTCGTCTCTGAGTAAACATTTGCCTCTTTTATGTTCTTTGGGTCGCTCACATCCAAAACTACTACTGAATTCGCTGTAAACCCAGTCAAATAAGCATAGTTGTCTTTAACTTGAACTGAAGAAACAGCATCCAAGTTTTTCGTATCTTTGTAATTCCCAATTTCTGTGATTTTTTCGGGGTTTGTTACATCTAAAATAGTAAGTGAATCGGACATGTATCCTGCAACATAAGCATAATTCTCTTTAATATAAATTGCAGTTGGTCCATCCATAACATTTGAATTGGAATAAGTTCCTTTTTTAACAATGTTTTTTGGATCTTTAACATCCAAAACTATTAATAAGTCGTCTATGTAAGATAAAGCATATGCATAACCATCTTTTACTATTACTGCATATCCACTGCTAATTCCATCATAAGAACCTACTTCTTTTACATCACTAGGATTGGATATGTCAACAACAGATAATTTGCTTGAGGCTTTTGAAACAACATATGCATAATTTCCATCAACATAAACTCCTTTTGGCAGATTGATGTTGTTTGTTTTGAAACTGGTTAGTTTGGTAATGTCTCCGTTTAATGTAACTCTTTCTGGCTCTTTTTGTGTTTCATTTATTGTATGTGCTTCTACTTTTACTGGCGGATTGTTTGAAATATTTTGGAGGGGTGCTTCCTCTTCTGTATTATTACAACCACTTAAAATTGTAATGAAAATAATCATTATTACTATTATTATTCTTTTCATAATATTATTTTTGATTTTTGAAATTTATATAATTTAGTGTTCATTTTTTTATTGTTTGTTATCGTTGAGTAAAGAAATATTTATATACTAAAACATTCTTTTATTTTTTATGTATGAATTGAGAAAGCATGCAATTTTTGGACAGAAATTGTATTACCCAAGTGAACAAGATTCTAGTAAAATTGAGTCGGATGTAACTTTAGTTACAGGAAATTATGTTACTTGGCCACAAAATATTGTTGTGGATAAAGCAACACCTACTATCTCTTTTCTAGGAAAATTATTGGATCCAAGAGATGTTGATTATTATAGGATAGGTTATAGCAAAAATAATTATGCTAATTCGCAAATAATTAAATCTCCTTTTGTTATTGAAAAAACTTTATCTTCGTCATTAATGGGCGTTGTCGAAGCAGAATCTATATCATTAATAAGAATGATGCAAGAAGAAATTGTTTGGG
>JBFHXM010000118.1:0-3061 GCA_041598975.1 Candidatus Woesearchaeota archaeon
AAAAATAAAATGGAAAAAATATATTTAGATAATGGAGCAACAACAAAAGTGGATAAAAAAGTAATAGAAGCTATGAATCCTTATTTCGACAAATATTACGGAAATCCATCTTCACTTCACTCATTTGGAAAAGAAGCAGAAGAAGCAATGCAAAAATCAAAACAGATAATAAAGCAGGCAATAAATGCAAAAGAAGAAGATAAACTTATTTTTACCGGAAGTGCAACTGAGGCAGACAACATGGCGATTACAAGTTTTGCAAGAGCAAACAAAGACAAAGGCAATCATATAATTACAACATTAATCGAACACAATGCAATAATCAATCCAACAAAAAAACTTCAAAAGGAAGGATTCAAAATAACTTATCTTGGTGTAGACGAAGAAGGTTTCATAAGATTAGATGAATTAGAAAAAGCAATATCTAAAGAAACAATCCTAGTAAGCATAATTCATTCCAATCATGAAATAGGTACTATTCAAGACCTAACTAAAATAGGAGGAATATGTAAGAAACACAACATAACATTTCACACTGACGCTGCACAAAGTCTGACAAAAGTACCAGTTGATGTACAGAAATCAAACATTGATATGGTTTCACTCAACGCACATAAAATTCACGGTCCAAAAGGTATTGGTGCTTTATACCTAAGAAAAGGAATAAAACTTGACCCGATTATTACTGGGGGTCCGCAAGAACAAAACCTTAGAGCAGGTACAGAAAACATTCCATTAATCGTAGGATTTGCAAAAGCAGTAGAAATCGGAATAAGGGACATGGAAAAAAACCATGAAAAAATGTCAGAACTTAGAGATTACTTAATAGAAGAACTAATACAAATCCCTGACACATTCCTTAACGGAACAATGGGTGATAAAAGAGCACCTAACAATGTAAATTTGTCTTTCGACTTTATTGAAGGCGAATCGATGCTTGTGCATCTCGACCTTGAGGGAATTGCTATCTCAACAGGTTCTGCCTGCTCTTCAAAAAGTCTCAAGCCAAGTAGCATCCTAACAGCAATAGGTAACTGTGCTCAGCTTGCACATGGCAGTCTGAGATTTACACTTTCCAAATACACAACAAAAGAAGAGATAGACTATACAATAAAAAAAGTAAAAGAGGTTGTAACAAAACTAAGGAAACTTTCCCCTTTAATCAAAGCATAAAATAAAAATATAAACAAAAACATAAAAATGACAATAAAATATACAGACAAGGTAATTAAGCATTTCACATCTCCATTAAATGTGGGAGAGATAGAAAATCCAAGTGGGAAATCCATAGAAGGTAGTCCTGCTTGCGGAGACATGGTATCAATCACATTAAAAGTAAACGATAAAACAAAAATAATTGAAGATATTAAATTCAAATCTTATGGATGTGCATCCAACATCGCAACTGCAAGCGTATTAACAGAAATTGCAAAAGGCAAAACAATAGAAGAAGCAAAACAAATAACTCACAAACAAGTAACTGATGAATTAGGTGGGCTTCCAAACATAAAAATACATTGTAGTGTTTTAGCAGTTGACACACTAAAAGGTGCAATTACTGATTACGAAAAAAAGGCAGGCATACTAAAAGAAGATTTTGACACATTAAATCAAAAAAATTTAAGATTAAAATTAAAAAGTGTAATCAATCCAAAAACTGGTGTGGACATAATCACATCAAACCTTGTAAAATCTTACAAAACAGAAGAAGGTACAGTAACAATAAATCTAAAACTTTGCAAAGATCATGAATACGCAGAAAACATAGCTGAAGAAATTGAAGAACACATTTCTCCTTTGAAAGGTTTCAAGAAATTAAATGTAACATACAATTGTGATTTATGCTAAAAAAGAGATAAGTATAATTACTTGTTCTCTTCGGCATTGTGCCACATGAAATCGAAATAAGATTTGTAAGCTTCCGCTGCTGACTTATTCTCTATTAAAACTCCTTCGGGCTCATCAGTCCATATGATTATTGCAATCTTATCCCCGAAAACATTTGTCACAGCAGGACTTCCTACATCAAAAGGGAAATACTTGTATTGCGTGGTTTTGTAATCATTCTCTTTTCGACCTTTCTTGATTATCATTTTCGTCTTGAGACCTTTTTCCCTCTTAAGCCTGTCAAACTGCATCGCAAACTCAGGCATCACTTTTGAAAACTGTCCTTCAGACCCGAAAACATAATTATCCTCGCCGGTTTTTATAATCTCCATAAATAAGCTTTTAATCCCTTTAATTCCTTTGAACATTCTAACTTGTCCTTCAATTTTTGTGTATTTGCTTCTCTCTATTAAATCGGGCAAAACAGATTTAACATCCTCTTTTTGCTCTTCAATATAGCTAACTATTTTTTCAGGTTCAAGTGCCTGAAACCATTTTATCTGGCCTATTAAAACATAACTCACAAGACCTTTTTCAATCAAGGATTTTAAAGAATTATAACAACTGCTTCTGTCTATCTTTGCAAGCTTTGCAATCTTTCCTGCTTTAGATGACCCATTATCAACAAGCGTAAGATAAACTTTTATCTCATTTGGGCTAAAACCGATTTTTTCAAGAACTTTTTCTGTTTCCATTAAAAAACAAAAGAATTATTAATTTATAAAAGTTGTTGTAGTTTTTTCTACAACTAATTATTTTCTCTATCTATCTATCGACCTATATATTCAGGTTCACCAGTATTTTTATCATAACTCACTCTAGAATATCCTGAGTCTGCATATGGACTCCTGCTTTCTCGATTTATTAATCTTATAAAATTTTGAATTATGCCTGTTAATTCTTTGAATTCTTCGGGAATATTATTTAAATTTACATCTTCAGGTTTGATTATTCTTCTTCCTTCAATAAATTCATCTAAAGTAATATTAGTTTTAATATTCAAAGGTCCATCTTGAATTCCAAACCTTAATTGTTCTTCATCCACACACCAGCCACATTTTTTAATACTTAAACCATCTAATCTAAGTTTTGGAATTTTGCCCTCAAGATAAATCTCTCCAGTCAATTTTCCAATATTTGGGTGGTTCCATGTTCCTAATCTTTGTGCTTGTAC
>JBFHXM010000119.1:0-2976 GCA_041598975.1 Candidatus Woesearchaeota archaeon
CATTTTTATAATCATAACAACAATTACATGCGTACCTTTAACATTATTTTTAATTGTAACAACATTTAATTACATATTCAATGGTTCAAGTGGATATTTTGGAATAGGAATGGACATAATTTTCATATATTTATATATGACAATGCCACTAATTATTCTAATAATTTTACTTGCAATACCAACAGGAAAGAAGGAATATCTTAAAAAAAATCCTCAATAATCAAACAAACTTTTGTTCTTACTTTTCCCAGCAAGATTCTGATATGTCTTCCAACTCTTTCTGAAAATAAAATCAAACTCTTGGCTATTCCAGTTTTCCTCTAGAAACTTCTTCGTCTTCGGGTCTGCAGGATACCCGCTGCCACAATCAAGCTTAATATTCTGTCTTATTTGGGCAAGTTCCTGCTCCCGAAGCTCCTTAGCAACAATCGACGCAGCACCCACAATAGGATACTTCACATCTGCCTTGTTCTCAGAGATAATCTTTGTTTCGAAAGTCAAATGCTTCTTAATATCATTCGCAAACTTCTCTGGCATCGCAGTTAAAGCATCTATAATCACTAAATTCGGTTTTTCAGCATTCAAAATCTGCACTATCCCATCAATCTCTAACTGATTTAATTTACCACCTCTGAAAAAATTAGTGTCAATCAAAGCAGGAGTAAGTTGCACATATTTAATGTCAAACATCTCTTTCAACTTCTGATAAATCTCATTTCTCCTTTTAGGCGTAAGCATCTTTGAATCACGAACACCGACCTCTTTTTTCAACATGTCCTGAAAAGAATTAAGTTCCTTCAAACCGCCCTCAAGATTAATAATTGCAAAACCAATAAACATCGACCCGATAACCGGACCTTTCCCTGCCTCATCTATGCCAATAACCTTGTACACTTTTCAAAAAATAATAAAAAACTGATGCAAAAAACTAAAATTATTTGTTAGCATCGATAAAATCCTTCAACTGGTCCTTTGACAAAGCGCCCCTCTGCTGGTCAACAACTTCTCCTTTATCAAAAATCAAAAGAGTTGGAATGCTCATGATATTAAACCTCGCTGCGATATCTTGCGCCTCATCAACATTGATTTTCACAAAAACAACATCGTCATACTCCTTTGATACTTCTTCAAAAGTAGGTGCAAGCACCCTGCAAGGACCACACCATGGGGCCCAGAAATCCGCAATAACTAACTTGGACTCGTTCTCAATTTTTTTCTCATAATCTTCAACACTATCAACATGTATAATTGCCATATTATAACCTAAGACAACTCCATTTATAAATTTTATTTGTCGTTGAAAAAACAACATAAAATCTCACAGTTAATTAAACAAAACCTTTATAAACCAAAATAAATTTATAATTTTATTCCATAGCGGGCCTATGGTCTAGCGGCTATGACGTTGCCCTTACAAGGCGAAGATCGCCAGTTCAATTCTGGCTAGGCCCATTCAAGGAAAGGTGTGTTTCGACACACCTAGGCCTATATAATTCTACTCAAACAATAGACATTCATTAGAACATATTATTTCCACTTAAATAAAAAAGTTTTTAATTAATTAATTTTTGCAAATATATATGAAAACAATATCTGGGAAAGAATTATCCGAAATTGGGATTGGAAGTTATGGGATTGGTGGCCGTGGACATCGAGATATGGAAATTACCGAAAAAGTAGAAGATGATATTTATATTAATGCTTTAATTCATACACTTAATAAAAATATTAATTTTACTGAACTTTGTTTAGGATACGGACATGGACAATCAATTGTTTTATTTAAAAAAGCATTAGATAAAAGTAAAGTTTCTAGGGAAGATTTATTTATAACTCATTCTCTTTATCCTAGAGATTTACCCACAATTGAAACAATTAACCAAGATATAAATGATTTTCATAAAATAATGAAAACAGATTATGCTGACTCAACATTAGTTACTCAATCAATGCTAATTAAATTTGGAGAAAAAACAATTTATAAAATTCTACATGATTTGATTAAGCAGAATAAAACAAGATTTGTCAGTCTTTCCAATGCTAGTCCATCTTGGATTAAAAAATTTCATAATGAATTTAGAGATAAATTTTTTGCACATGAAGGACATTTAAGTTATGAAATTAGAGCATTGCAAGATAAAGGAGTTTTAAGTATGTGCGAAAAACTAAAAATAACAAATATAATTTGGAGACCACTCCGAAGAAATATGACACAGTTCCATAATTGGGAAATTCTAATAGATTTAGCCAATAAATATAATAAAACACAAAATCAAATCATTTTAAATTGGATGTGTCATGAAGAATACAGGCCAATGGTTATGTCTACAAATACAAAACATATTGATGAAAATATTGAATCTCTGAATTTCAATATGGACGATGAAGACTATAATTTAATTAATGAATTCAGGCCAAAAAACTATATTACTCCCAAAATAGATTGGGAAGGCATTAATATAGATGATGATATTGTAGGATTAGTTGTCGATATTGAAAAAATCAAAAGTAAAAAATAAAGAATAAATTATTTTTGATTAGAATGAGGCATTTTTAGGTAGATAGTAGCAGCGCTACATCTATCCTGAAAATAACGAAATTATAACCAAAAATAATTATTCTATCTCTTTCAGAATAGCTTCACTATTCATATACTTATACAACACAACCAAAAACACACTAAAAAGCACAAACATTATTCCACCATAAATACCATAATTCTCAAAACTCTTTCCAAAAAAATACCCGAAAAAAGTAAAACCGAATGCCCAAATAAAAGAAGTAACAGTAACAATGGATGTAAAAACAAACCTGTTCATCTTCGACATGCCTGCAGGAATAGGAATTAAAGTCTTAACAGGATTCACAAGCTTGCCAAAAAACAAGAACCAAACACCCTTCTTACGAAACACAACCTCAATCTTTCTAATCTCCCTTTTAATATCAATCTTAGTAACCTCAAGATACTTGAACAGC
>JBFHXM010000120.1:0-2860 GCA_041598975.1 Candidatus Woesearchaeota archaeon
AGAATCGACATTAAAAAATTTGAAGAAAATATTTTTTGAGTTATAATTTGTCGATTCTTGATTTATCTTTGTCAATTAAACCATCTTTAACCCAGATAATTCTATCTGCTTTTTCTCCTTCCTCAAGTTCATGTGTTACCATAACTATTGTTTGACCAAAATCTTTATTCAGTTTTCTGAATAAATCAATAATATTATTAGATGAGTCTCTATCAAGATTAGCCGTTGGTTCATCTGCAAACAATATCTTAGGTTTATTAACTAATGCTCTTGCAATAGAAACTCTTTGTTGCTGCCCGCCTGAAAGTTCTTGTGGAAAATGAAATTCCCTATCCTGAAGTCCAACATTTTTCAAAACTTCCATTGCATTTTTCAGATATTCTTCTTTTTCAATGCCAAGTGCCATAGCAGTTACATAAACATTCTCAATTGTGTTAAGTTCTGGCAATAAATTATATGATTGAAACACATAACCTAATTTTTCTAAACGAAATCTTGTTCTTTGTTCTTCATCTAATTTTAACACATCATCAGCATCAATAATTAATTTCCCATTAGTTGGATTGTCAAGCAATCCTAATTGATGAAGTATTGTAGATTTGCCACTACCACTTGGACCCATGATAGCAACAAATTCACCTTCTTTAATCTCTAAACTAACATCTTTCAAAGCGATAGTCTTTATCTTCCCATTGTCATATACTCTTTCAAGATTATCTGCTTTAATTATAATATTATTTTTCATTTTAACCTCCAAATATTGCATCTAAGATATTATCTTCTGTTGCTTTTTTAGATGGGAAATATCCTGCTGCAAGAGATGCCACTATAATTGAAAATGATGCAATAAGTAATTTATTTAATTCAATTAATGGATATACATCGCCAATAGGCATTTTCAATGGATTTGATGCAAAGTATAACATTAATAATTTAATTATTAAAATTCCAACTAAAACTCCGAGCACGGCATACACTATTGATTGAATAATATATGAACCAAGTATAATATTTTTTTTAATTCCAACTGCTTTCAAAATACCAATTTGTTTTCTTTTTGTCATTACATTAATAAAAATAATAATATAAATTGTTGCAAATGTCGTAATAAGTCCAATTGCACCTGTAATCTTATTTGTAATTTCAAGAGATGAAGTGAATTGTTTAATTTTTCCAATTTTACTTTCCCAAGAATTTATTTGTTCATTTATCCCAAGTTCAATAAATTTGTATTTATATTCTTCTTCAAGTCCTCTTTCTGGCAATTTAACCAATATGGAAGATGCAATATTTGAATTTTCATTAAATATATTTTCATACTCTTGTTTATTCATTAATATATATCCATCACTAAATGCTGAATTAGTTTGATAAATCCCTCTAATTTTATATTCTTTTGAAACTCCATTATTAAATTGAAGACTAACTTTATCGCCTACTTGAACATCAAGTCTTTTTTTATTATCTCCTATTGCTGCATAGTTCTTAACTAAATCTGAACCAATAATTATTTCATCTTGAATATTTTTAGTAAGTCTAATACCTTCAACTATACTCTCTGAAAAGATTGATACCTTGTCTTCATCATTAATATCAACAAAAAGAGTTTGACCACTAATCACTGTATCTGAATCTGTAACTGAAACTCCTTTCTCTATTCTTGATGTTGCATAAACTCCATCTAATCTTCTTATTTTTTTCACTATTTCATCCGGATTTTGAATATATGTTTCATCGTCATTAGGTTCAATTGTTAAATGTCCAGTTATAGTTTTAATTGATTTATCTTCAAAAGCATAACCTAATCCATCAATGATTGCTGCAAAAAAAGTAATACTTAAAAAACTCAAAGACAAAACTAATGTAATTACTACCAAAGTTTTTTTACTTGCAACAATATTTTTCCAAGCAAGAAAAAAAGTTGTCTTTAATGAATGGAAATCGAATTTTTTCATTTTTTTCTTTTCATAAAATACCTAATTGAAACAACAGCTACCAATAATAAAATAACACCTATTATTGTATATAATCTACTTGTCGGCTTTTTAACTTCAACTTGAAGATTTTCTTCCAATATATGAACTCCCTTATCATCTTCATAACTTACAATAAGTTTAATTGGGATTTGTCCGCTATTAGATGACTTCAATTTAAATAATATTGGTGAATCTTCATCTGATTTCAAACTTCCAACAAAGGATTTTTTGTAACCCTCTAAATCTGTTTCAATATATGCATAAACATTTTCTGCCTTACCATTCCCATTATTTTCAATAATGCCGGTAATAATAATTTCATCAAATATATTTGTTTGATAATCTTGAACCTTTAAGTTTTGTAATGTGATTTTAGCCGAATCTTTGATATTGATTGAAAGATCATATTCTTTTTTTAATTCATTTCCTAATTCATCTAAATAAGTTATTTCAAATGGTATTTTATATAATCCTGAATCAATATTTGAACTTGTTTGAAAATTTAATTTTAATTCCTGATTTTTATCTGCCTTTAATTCATTAACTATTTTTGTTTGAGTTCCAGTTAGAAAAAAATCATTTGATAGTGAGGTTAATTTAATATTTTTCGCATTTCCTGTTCCAATATTATCTAAAACTAAATTCAATTCAAAAGAATCTTCAGGATAATGTATTTCTTCATTACTATAATCAATTATAATGTCTGGAACTCCAATTACTTTTACAAGTATTGTTTCTTCTTTAATTAAACCTGTTTCATATTCAATTTGAAAATTAATTTTATGTAACATGAAGACAAAATTTTCACTGATAAGATCGCTGGTCCTATTTTCGATTTTTCTTTCAGCAGAAATATTATCAGCACGTGATTACAATATTACTGA
>JBFHXM010000121.1:0-2795 GCA_041598975.1 Candidatus Woesearchaeota archaeon
AATACTAGAAGCAGTAATTTACAAAATCAAAGACCAACTCAGAGTAAGAAGTTCCAACCTAAATAAAATCATTTCTGACCCTGCAAAAAGTCTTAGAAAAAAAGATGTAAACAAAATTCTAGAACAACTTGACAAACTCAAATACAATTTTCTAAAACAAGCATTCACAGCAATTTCAGAAGTGAAAAAAAGAGAAATAATCGAAAATATTGAAACTCCACCACAAGAAATAAAACAAAACCCCCTCGAGCAAGAACCACAAACTGACATCGAAAACATAACAATAATCGAAAACGAAAACTACACCGCAACACTTGAAAATGGAAAAACACCCCATATTCTAATCTCATTCAATGAAGAAATCGACTATACAACAATAAAACAAATAATGAATAAATTTTTCGAAACATACCTTGCGCAAGGAACAAATGTTCTAATAGAAAACAACAAAGCCCTGATCATACCAAGAATTCAAAACGACAACCTTCTCCAACTACCAACAATCGAAACAGACATAAACGAAGCATACCAAAAAATAACCGAAAAAATAAACGAAGAAGAACTAGAAATTAAACAAAAAACAGAAGAAAAACAAGAAATGGCCGAAACACCAAAAACAACACAAGAAGATACTCCGAATGACAAATACCCCGAATACTACAACAAATTCCAAGATATAAAAAGTAGTAAAAATGAGGACCTAAGTTTAGACTCGCTTTTAGAAGGGAAAAACGATAAAAACCTCCGGCCAAGACCAAACCCAAAAAGCGACACTGACCCAGTAACATTCGAGAAATCAGACCCGATAGAAGTCGAAAAAGAAGTAAAAAAAGAGATAAGAGAAGAAGACAAAATCGAAGTAGAAAAAAAGGTTGAACCTACACCCGAAAACAACTTCAATATAAACAAAAAAACAATAATATATCAGGACGAAAAAATACTTGTTTACCTGAAAAACAACTCCAAAGTTCTTGGTGAAATCATAATCAGGCCAACAAGTACCCAAACAATAAAAACAATGAACGAAAGCGACCTAAGCTACATGATGATATTTTCCAAAATATTTTCCTCAGTACTCTTCGAACTTACAAATGCGCACGGCACAAACATGATTTATAACTACGAAAAAAACTACATGCAAATAATTCCTAGATATCAAAAAGACGAACTTGGCATAAACTGGACACCAAAAGAAGAAAGTGACAGCTTCCTAGACGACCTGAAAAACAAACTTCTCGCAAAAATGCAGAATGCACTTCAAGCAGAAAAACAGGAAAAGCAACCTAAAAAAGAAGAAACAAAAAAAGACAAAAGAAAAATCTCACAAGACACAGCAAACGAGATTCTCAAAGCAATAAAAAGAATCCCATAAAAATTTTACTTAATTTTTTTGTTATTTATTTAAATTTACAATTGAAAAAATTACTAAAATTATACTTAATATCCCCACAAATATAAAACAATAATAAACTTTACTGAAATTTGAGCATAAGGAATTAACATTTTTATTTAATGTTTTTGCTAACATTCCTATGTCACTACTACATTCTTTATTTAATTCATTTAAAGTAATAGAACTCTCTAAATCTGCAACATGAGTAGGCAAAGGATAAATATATGTTAAGAAAAAAAGAATAAAAATAATAAATATCCCTATAGAAATATAAACATTATTTTTGTCCATTGAATATTTACCAATTTAAATCTTTTTAAAGTTTTCTTAAAAACCACATTTTTCAATTAACCCCTTTAAAATAACAATTAATAATTTTAAATAAACAAACTGAATATATTATATAATGAAAATATCAGAATCAAAAACAGGATTTGTTTTACCAAAAAAAGACCTAAACAAACTTCTAAAAGTCTTAAAAGAATACGGTAAAATAATAGCGCCAGTTCAAGATAACAAATGGATAAGAATGCAAGAAATATCCAAAGAAAATGAAATAACCTTCAAAGGCTTTTCATGGTACTCTTCAAAAAAATTTGTTTTCCCGCAAAAACAAGTTTTATTTGAATTCAATGGAAACAAAATAACCAAACCTAAAAACATAGAAGAAAACAAAGTTTTGTTCGGACTCAGACAATGTGACCTGAACTCGTTCATGATAAACGATAAACTTTTTCTAGAACAAAACCCTGCAAATGAGAATTACAAAAAAGCAAGAGAAAAAATAACACTAGTAGGGTTGTGGTGTGAAGAAAAAGTTGACAATTACTGCTTCTGTTCCTCACTTGACCTCAAGCATTATTATGACATATGCTTATTCGAAAAAGAGGACCATTTCCATATCAAATCAGGAAGCAAAAAAGGAGACGAAATCCTATCAAAGCTAAACTTAAAAGAAGAACAATACAAAGCACAGATTCCTGACTGCTCAAACAAGCTTCACACAACTGACATAGAAAAATTCTTCAACAGAGATGACAAATGGCAAGAGGGAGCAGACAAATGTTTAAGTTGCGGAGATTGTACTTCCCTTTGCCCTACATGTCTTTGTTTTGATGTAGAAGACGAACTAAATCTTGACATGAAAAGCGGAGTAAGAACTGCTAAATGGGACTCATGTATGTTCAAAGACTTCACAAAAGTAGCAGGAGGACATTATTTCAGAGAAGCAAGAATAAACAGATTCAAACACAGATTCTTCCACAAGCTTGTTTACTTCCCTAAAAAATTCGAAGGACTGAAAATGTGTACCGGTTGCGGAAGATGTATAAGAGGATGCCCTACAAAAATACACTGGGTAAGTGAGATAAATGGACTGCAACATGAATTCGAAAACGGAGGT
>JBFHXM010000122.1:0-2651 GCA_041598975.1 Candidatus Woesearchaeota archaeon
GATATTTCTCCTGAAAAGCCGTTCGGATTTGTTGTTAAAGGAGATAATATTGTAGATAATCAAGATGTTACAATAATTACCGAGATTGGCGATTCCAAGTTTGAAAAAAAAGATGTTTTCACTTCCAAAAATTATTATAAAGTTTACCAGCAGGAAATCCCCACAAGCATTGAGCCTGGCCCGTACAAGGTTATGGTTACGGTAAGGGTTGTTGAAGGCGGCGAGAATAGTAGAGTAATTGATTGGCAGAAAGAGGCGATTATTGAAGTTGATGAATATAAAAGCATGATTGTAGCTAACAGAACTGAAAAGACATTGTTCAAGAACAAGTATTTTTTTGATGTTATTAATACAGGTAATACTGAAAATGTTTTTGTTGAAGATTTTGAGTTTGGATTTTTTAATTCTTTGATTTTTAGTACAACTGAGGATGAAGATAATTATGAAACTAATGTGGACGGAGTTCATTTTGAAGTTCCTTTGGAGAGAGGAGAAAGTAAAGTTGTTGAACTTGAATTCAATTACATTCCAGTTTACATTATTTTGATTGTAATCGTTGTACTTGTCGCTTATATTTACCATAGGAAGAATTCAAATCCGCTTGACGTTGAAACTAAGATTTATGAAATTAAAACTGTTGCGCATGAAGGAATCAAGTCTATGAAAGTTAGGATTGGTTTTGAAAACATTCATGAACATGAAATTGAGAAGTTAAGTTTGAAGTTCAGAATGCCTTCTTATTTGAAAGTTCAGGAGAATTCATTTTTATTAACTGAGCCTAACAAAATTTTGAAAGGAACTAACGAGTACAAACTTGTTTGGGATTTCAAGAGGTTTGAAAAAAACGATTCAAGAATACTTGGATTTTCGCTTGTTAATTCCAGAGGTATTTTGGGAGATATCAAGATGCCTAATTTGGAGATTGAGATATCATCCAAAGGCAAAATCAGGAAATATTACAAGAGTTTCCCGACTATTAAAGGTTAGGGTTTTTGTAATTTTTTTATTTGTTTTTTAAAATGGTCTATAATGGCAAAAAAGGAGTTGAACTAAGTTTACGAAAAATTATTGTTATTATGATTGTGGTTCTTGTCATTATTCTTGTTACTTTTAATACTATTGGCATTTCTACATTGGTTAAAGATGAAAATTTTGTTATGAATCAAAAAAAGTATGATTTGACTTGCCAAACTGTTGGGAATTATTGTGATAGGGTTTTGAAGAATTGTGAAAAAGAAGCCGCGGAATGCACTTCAGAGGAAAAAAATTGCTGGGAAAAAGCTAAAAATGTGAAAGAGTGTTGGCCAGGATTTGAATGTAATGATGATGAAAAACAGATGTGGCTTGTTTTTAAAGAGACTTGTTTAGAGGATAAAAGTAGTAGTGGTAGTGGTTCTAATGATGATGTTAAGTATAATGGAATTATTGAGTCTGGTTCGTTAGTTGAGAAAATTAAAGAGACTCCGAAAGTACAATTATCTGATTTTGATAATGCACTTTTTACTATAGATTTGGACATGCCATTTTTGAGTGGAAGTTATGGAATTTCTGAAATTAAATATGCGGGTTCGAGTTGGGTTGTTGAAGGAAAACATGCAAAAGAATTTGATAAATTATTTTCGGGGAAAAGTAAAATTGAAGGTTTTGAGATTTTAAAAAGTATTTTGAATGATGGGAAAGTGTCTTTTAATGGTAAAGATTACCTCTTAGATAATTTTGGATATATTTTAAGTAATGGTTATGAATATAATTATGATTTTACTGTGAGCCCTCGAATTCTTGTAATTAATCAAGAAAATTTTAATTCTTTATCTATTAAAGAAGGGGTGGGAGAATATATTTTAAAAAATGTTGAGGATATAAGTGAGTTTGCACAAGAAACTGCTAAGCAACACGTAATTGTGCGTGACTGTAAGTTAAGTTATGGTATTGAAAATGGTGAAGAGGTTACTAGATATTATGGATTAGAATGTTTAAATATTGAAGTTGAAAAATTAAAAGAAGAATTGTCGAAAGGCGGTGTTTCAAATGTTGAGTATGCTTATCTATATGAATTAAATCTTGGGATCTCCAATAAAGAAGAATTTATTTATGAGTTGATAAAAATTGCAGAGGATTTGGATGTTCATCCAGAATATTTGCTCGCAGTTATGAATTTTGAAACTGGTGGCACTTATGATTCTTGTGAATTGAATAAAGCTGGAAGTGGCGCAATAGGACTTATCCAGTTTACAGATATTGCGATAAAAGATATTAATCAAAAGTATAATACTGAGTTAACTAAACAAAAATTATGCATTATGAGTAATGTAGAGCAATTAAAGTATGTGAAATATTATTTTGAGTTACAAAAAGGATATCATGGTCCAATAACTAATTTGGAGGATGCATATATGGCAGTTTTATGGCCTGCTGGAATTGGTGAGGCTCCAAATTATATTATTATTGCAAAGAATAATCCTGCCTATAAATATAACAAAGGTCTTGATTTAGATGGGAATGGAGTTACTAAAGTGGAAGCCACCTCAAAAGTTAAAGAAAGGTACCTTGAAATTAATCCTGCATTTGTGTCATAAGCGTATAACTTAGGGATAGCCACAGATTTTAACTATCTTTTAATAATAAAGAAGATATATAATATTTTTTTACTA
>JBFHXM010000123.1:0-2545 GCA_041598975.1 Candidatus Woesearchaeota archaeon
AGTTAAATGATGCTATAACAAGTATTAGTGCAGAGTTAAATAACATTCAAGGTTTGATAAATAGATTTGAATCATTTATAAAAGAATTGGATAGAAGAATAAACAGGAGAACAGAAGATATTGACATTAATTTGCAAAACTGGTTTGAATCAAGAATAATCAGGCCTGCTTTTTCACAAAATATCAATAAAAAAATCATTGGAATTACTAGCTTGATATCTGAAAATCAAGAATTAAACGATGGAAGATACGCCGATAGTATTAATTTTAACATAAGAGCTAATGCCAATATAAAATTGCTAGAAGATACTTTAAAAAGTATATTTGACGACAAAGAAAATTATGAATTGTTTATGTCAGGAACACCAGATTCAGACATATTTGTAAAAAAGAAAATAAAAACTATAAAAAATAAAATGCTTGATGCAATTGAAAGATATTATAAAACAAGAAGATATTCACTAAGAGACGAAGATATCAGGACAAGTCTTCAACACGGAGTATACGAACAAGTAAATGATCACTTTAATAAAAGAAAATATGGCTAATTTTTCTTCATTCATAATTTCTTAAATTGTTATCTCACTCAATAACTGACAAGTAATTTGTCTGTCCCACAGATTCTTTCTTTACAATTCCCTTAATTTCAAGAGTTCTTACATTTCTGGAAACGGAAGATTTAGGTATCTCCATGATAGTCTCCAACTCTTTTTGAGTAATCTTCCCTTTTTCTCTCAAAATATCAATAATATCCTTTTGTCTTTGCGGAAGTATGTTGTAATCATAGGGGGGCTTCTTTTCTTCTGTCTTAACTTCCTCTTCAGCATCTTCAACTTTGGATTTGGACATCATTGTAATATTGCCGTTATCATTTGTTCCGCCCTTCTGCATATGTTCGATTTTACCTAGTTCTTCTGCAATTTTCTTGTCAAGAACCACTCTTGTTGTTATGATGTATGTTGCAATAATTGTAAGTATTACTAGAACTATCAATATGATGAAAAGTAGCAATTCAAAGTTTTGCTTGAAAAAAGACAATTGTCGGAACTCTATTTCATACTGTACAATCAATGTGAAAGGTTTATTTTCACCTGTTCCGATAATCTTTATTTTTCCATCTTCATTACTAATCCTGAAAGTAGGCGTGGTTTTAATATAATTGATATTTGCATTCTCAGGCAGGTTTGCTTCAAAGATAAATGTCTCAAACTTTTCATCAGAATTTACTTCCAAAGTCCACATTTTGCCGTCCTTAGAGGTAAAATCCTGTGAATTTGCCACATTCTGGAATTTTGGATAATTAGTTGTTCCGGTTATGTCGACAATTCCATTCTCCTCTACATCAATAATAATATCTGCATAATAAACTTTTAAAGATGCATTTGTTTGCGTTAAAGTTCCGTTCTCCACCGCATACACATTAAATACAAAAACTAAAGCAAAAATAACTGCAACTATAGTTTTTAAAAACTTATTTGCATTAATCAACAAACTCATATAAATACTTGCATTACTCTTTTTATATACTTTTCGAATTTATGTAAACAATAACATTTATATTATAAATTAGATTCTAAATATTCATGACTAACTCTCCGCAAGATTTCAAGGCCAAAAGGCAAAAAGAAAATTATTACAAGCAGGCAAAGCAAAAAAACGTTAGAGCTAGGTCTTACTTTAAACTCGAGCAGATAAACAATAAATTCAACTTGATAAAAAGCGGAACAAACATTATAGATTTGGGTGCTGCACCAGGTGGTTGGCTCGAATATATAGACTCAATAGTCAAAACCGGAACAATCTATGCAATAGACCTTTTGGAAATAAAAAAACATCATGAATTCAGTGAAAATGTCGAAATAATTGAAGATGATTTTGCAAACATAAAAGAATACATAGAAGAAGACTTCCAATTTGATTTGGTTCTTTCAGACATGGCGCCAGAGTTTTCAGGAAACTCTAAAATGGACAGAGGAAGAACACATAAACTAAACCTTGATGTACTAAACTTTTGCAATGAACATCTGAAAAAAGGAGGAAATTGCGTATTTAAATCCTTTGAAGGAGAAGATCTTCCCTTTGTAAGAAAGAAAGCAAAAAAGCTTTTCAAGCAGATAAAAGAATACAAGCCAATGTCTTCGCAAAAAAAAAGCGCAGAAACATTTATTATTTGCTTGAATAAAAAATAATTATATTAATTAGAAACTAGTTCCATTACTAAATCTTTTTCATCTAATTTTTTGACTAATTTTCCTTCTCTTAAAGGGCAATGTTCGGGAATTATATTGTCAATAATATAACTGCACCCGTATTTAAAGTCAACAACTTTTGGGTGTGTACAAATATATCTATAAACAGGTTTTTTTAGTGTTTGGGAATATCTAATATATTCAGTATCAAATAATGTGCAGAATGTAGTTCCTGTTATTTCTCCATTCAAACTTATTTGAATTGTTGGACTTAGTTTTTCATTACTCATAAAATTATAACTTTTAATAATAATTTATAAAATTATCTACAAAAAATGATCATTTCAAATCTAAAT
>JBFHXM010000124.1:0-2500 GCA_041598975.1 Candidatus Woesearchaeota archaeon
GCCGGCCCCCCTATTTTAATAGACACTCTATTTACATTACTCATAATATTTTTTATATATAATCTTTATTATTATTTAGTTGTCTTTGGAGAGTTTTGAAAAAACCAAGAGTTTGTGAATTTCACAAATGTTAATGAAGTGAAAACGCAAAATGTTGAGGTTTGTCAATACTATCTTCCGAAAAGCTGAGAAAAAAGAAGTTTTTCGAAATTTTCGATAGAAAGTTGAGAATAAAATTATTTTATAGCAATATAAATTACAAATGGTGGACATTTTCTTTCATCAATCCATTTTTCATCTTTTTTTGGAATTGGTTTTAAGATTTTAATATTATTGAAACCAACTTTTTTTAATGTATCAATCATAAATTTATCACTCCACCAATAATCTTCAAATTTCTCATCTAATCCTCTTAAACTATATTCAACTTTACTCCCATCATATAAATTTTCAATAGCATCACATCTAAAAGAATAAAATTGTTTTCCTATTGATTCGGGATTGGGCAGCAATATTATAAATTTTCCTTTATTTTTCAAACTAAAATAAATTTTCGTCATAATTTTTTCAATTTTTTCAGAGGAATTTATACATGTAAAAACAAATGTTGATACACATAGATTATAAATATTTTCTAAAAATAATTTTTCGTTTTTTAAATTTAGAAATTTCAAGTTTTTTAAATTTTTAAATTTTTTTTTTGCGGTTTTTAATGCATTTTCAGAGATATCTGTACCATAAACATTAGCACCTTTATATGCTAGTTTTGAAGAAAATTGGGCTTCTCCACAACCATAATCTAGAATATTTTTATTAGAAATATCTTCAAGGAGATTTAGAACATAATCAAAACCAAAATAATCAGTATATCTATCAAATTTTTCATCAAATTTGTCACTAATTTCTTCCCAAAATTGTTTTTCAGACATAAAAAATCACCGTACTTGTTTTAACTTCTTATCAGTCTCAATCAACTCTTTTTGATAAATCCCAACAAGCTCCTTGAAATCCTTTTTATAAATCTTCATAAGCGACTTCTTAATATTGCAATCTTCAAACATAACATTCAAATTATCATAAATAAAATCAATTCCGGATTTCTCAAGCATAACCAAAAGAACCATTTTAATCTCTTCATCCTTCGTATACTTTTTAAAATCACTATATTGCCTGATTAAAAAATCAATACTATCTTTTTGAAAATTTCCGGAAGTAATCCTTGCAAAAGCATCGCTAAAATACATATAATATCTCATAAAATTATCCGGATTTGGATAATAAATCTTACACAAGTACATCTTTGTTAAAGTATAATCAACCATGATACTAATTTGCTTGTACAAATTCTCTCCAAAAATCGGCTCAATACCAATAGGATGTGCAATTTCAATCTCATCTGTGTAATCTACATAACCAGAAAAAATTCCAAGTCTGTTATCTCCTGTTGCATTAACTTTTGAACGAAGCCCATCCACACTAAAATTTAGATTAACAGTAACATCTTTTGGCTCTGTTTTAAATCTTTTAGAAATAACTAAATTTCTGTCCTCAACTATCTTTTTTACTTTTTCACTAACTTCCAAATCTTCCTTTTTTTCAGGAAGCGTTACTATTTTAATTTCCATTTTTTACTATTTTTATCTTATATATTATAACATGAGTTTCATATAATTGTTGTAAATTATATTCTCTATTTCATTAGCATCAAGACCTTTGATGTTTGCAATTTCTTTATATATTCTAGGAATATTCAAAGGTGAGTTTCTAATTTTATCGGGATTCAAAAGTGGAGAATCTGTTTCAACAAGTAAATGTTTAACTGGCATTTTATCAACAAGAATTTTAAACATTTCTGTATTTAATACAATTAAAGGAATTGAACAATATAACTTCATAGAAATTATCTTGTCTATCAATTTTTTTTTACCTGAAAAACAATGTAAAACAACTTTGTTAAAACCACTTTTAGAAACATATTCTTCAAGAATCTCTAAAACTTTAGCTTCAGACTTTCTTGCATGTACAATTATAGGAACATCATTTTTTATGCTAAATTCAATAATTTTTTTGAATCTATCTATCTGTAATGCCCACATATTTTCATCTTTTTCATGAAAAAAATCTAGGCCCACTTCACCAATTGCCTTAACTTCTCCACTCTTGATATCTTCTTTAATAACTTTTAAATACTCCTCAAAATCACTTTCGTTGATTTTTTGAGCATAAGTAGGATAAAGTCCCGGACAAACATACACATTTTCACTTTCTTTGAAAAGCTCTTTTGTGTAAAAATAATTTTTAGGGTTTAATGTATTTGTAAATGCAATAATATTTTTGCTTTTCATCTCTTTTACAAGTTCATCTCTATCCTTGTCAAAATCTTTAAAATCAAGATGAGCATGAATGTCTACAAATACCATTTCCTTTAAAAATAAATTTACTTTATCCTTTATAAAACATACTGTTCCAGAAATGAAATTAAATTCAATATAATTTAATA
>JBFHXM010000125.1:0-2491 GCA_041598975.1 Candidatus Woesearchaeota archaeon
CCTTTCAGATTTAATAGAATTAAATCCATTTAACAAAGAATATATACAAAAAATTCTCAAAAAAGAAAATACAACAATCACTATAATGTATAGAAGTCTTGAAGAAATAGAAAAAAATCCTTGGATTATAGGAATTATAGAAAAACTTCATGCCACAAACACTCAAACTGATGCAATTAGAGATGAAGGAGGTTTAGAAGAAATTATGTCAAAAAGCATGCCAATGATTGTTCCACAACCAAATCCTCAACAACCACAATATGCCTATCAATAAATTTCTATTTCCCTTTTTTCTCAAGCTCCCTTACAACATCCCTAATGCCTTCTGTAGAACCTTTCCTAGTAACAAGGATTGCCTCACTAGTGTTAATCACAACCAAATCTTCAACATCACTAAGTACAATAAGCTTCTTCTCATTATTCAAAACCAAATTGTTTTTCGATGAAAAAAACTCAACATTGCTACCACCCTGATTAGAATCTTTTCCAGGTTTGTTAGACAAAGAGATAGAATCGAAATTACCAACATCAATCCACCCAGTATTGAGCGGAACCATCTTCACATTATCACTCTTTTCCAAAACAGCCCTGTCAACTGAAATCTCCGGTGCATCCTCAAAAATCTTCTTAGCAGAAGAGTTAAAAAAAAAATTAAAAACTTTAGGATTAACCTTTTTCAATTCATCAAAAAATATGCTTTTTCTAAATAGAAATATTCCTGAATTCCAGTAATAACCCTCTTCAACATATTTTGTAGCATCTGCTTTATTTGGTTTCTCAAAAAACTTTTCAACAGTATTTATATCAAGAGTTTTAGGTTTGATATAACCATATCCCGTATGAGAGAAAGTTGGTTTAATTCCAAACAAAACAAGAGAAGACCTAGCTAACTTTTTTCCCTTAACAAGTGCTTGAAAAAATCTTAATTCTTTTTCAATAATATGATCTGAAGGCAAAAACAAAACATAATCCCTGCAATAGCTAAGCCCAAAAACAACAGCACTCAAAGTATCTTTTTTAGGACCTACAATCAAATTTCTGTTCTTGAAATTTATCTTCAACTCATTCAATTCACTCATTGCAAGAAACCTTTGCCTGTCATCACTAACAACAACCTTGATGCTGTCAACATCATCAACTACATTCATTGCTCTCTCAAAAGTAATCTGAAAAAGAGATTTCCCACCCAACTGGGAAAGTTTCAAGAACTGCTTCGGCAAATTGGATTTACTAAGTGGCCAGAGCCTTTTACCGCTCCCACCTGCTAAAATCACTACTTCCATAAACACTTATGGTTTTACTTATTTATAAGGCTATTTATAAATATTATAATCTGTCACTACCGAGAATAAATAATAATCTTTTTAACTTCTATATATAATAAATATGTAAGAATGGCAAATAGTTTCAGTCCAATTTTAGATTTGTTCACAGATATTGCACAAATAAGTCAGAATAACGATGCTTTTTGGTACACCATATTCCTAATAGGAGGTTCATTTTTAGTTTATACGGCCCTAACAGCATTCCTTCCATTAAAAGGAAAAGGAAACAAAGCAATTTCCGGGATAATTACACTGGGTTTGATAGGAAGTTTCTTTTACAATAACACAATTTCAGAAATACTAAGAGAAATAGACACTTTTACAAGTTTTTTAGTTTCAACAGCAGTAGGCATAACAATACTTGTTGTTTCATTTAAATTACACCACAAAAACAAAGAAAACGGAAACCACAGAATTGGACAACTAATATTAAATCTTGGACTTCTAATCTCTGCTTCAATACTTATAAACCAACTTGGAACAGGAGGATATGTGCAAACAAAATGGGGATTAGAAATACCACTAATAGAACCAATTCTTGCAATAGTTATGTTATGGTCAGCAGGAGCTTTGTTATTGATATTGGGATTGGGCGCAGGTTCATTTTTAAGAGGAAACGGCTTCAATTCAAATGAAGATAATTCTGCAGATATAATCACTAAGCAAAACACAGAGAAAATTCAAGAACTACAAAAAAACTTAAAAACTGCATTTGGAAAAGGAGACCAGATATTAATTGCATTAAAAAATATAATTAACCAAAATCCTGGAACAAATCCCGAATATCTTAGAGTTTATGAAACAAGACTAAGAGAATTTTTAGATAATTTAAATCAAATAGAAACAAATTTTGATTATATTACAGCTATAAAAGAAGGAGTACTATTAACAGATTTACAATTTTTAATACAAAATGTTCAAAAATACAAACCCACAGTAATTAACTTAAAAAACACATTAATAACTATATTAAACAAAAATTCAATTGAACAAGCAGATTTTAACAATATTTATAATTTATGGATAGAAGTAAGAAAAATCGTATATTACTCAACACAGGAATTAAACAAAGAGCAAGAGAAATTAATGGCACAACAACAAAAAACAGCAAAAATACTATCAGAAATTAATAATTTAAATATAAATATTCCTCAATTAAAAAGTAC
>JBFHXM010000126.1:0-2491 GCA_041598975.1 Candidatus Woesearchaeota archaeon
GAAGTATATTTTTTTATTTCTTCTAATGAAGTTAGAACTACATTATTAATACATAAAAAAAACTTTTTTTCTTTTTCATCAAAAATGACAAAAAATAAATTTTGAGTTATTGAATCATAATAAATGGGAGTAGTTGTGTTATAGGGCCAAGTTCCATCTAAATAAGCAACTACTCCTGAATGTTTTTTTGAGTCATATTGCAACTTTTGTTTCGAATAATTTAATTCAGACTCTTTTTTTACTAAATGAAAACTAGGGTCTACAATTATATTCTTACTTTTTAAAAAATAATTTTTAATTAAAATAAATCTATGCCCATTATTACCAAAATGTTTATTATCACTTCCACTCCAAAATTGAATTCTTAAATTTGGAAATTTTTCTCTAATTCTTTTTATAGTGATATTACATAATTCTTCACATTGTCCAACAAAACCTTTTTTATCTTCAGTTGGTCTTAATCCCATCAAAATTAATTGTTTATTTGAAGAATCATTAAGTATTTCGAAATTTGGGTTTCTTAGAAATAACTCGAAAGGTTCATATTTCAAATCTTGAATTAATATTTCTAATTCATTAATGATATCCATATTAATATTTTTAATTCAAATCTTTAAATTATTTTCCATTTTCACTTCCCACTTACAATTTCAATAATATCTCCAAACCCCAGTTTGTGGTCCTTTCCAACCATCATCTTGGTTTTAACATTAATTGCCTTGATGAAATTCTTTCCAAAATCGGTATGAAGACGAAAAGCAAAATCAAGGGCAGTTGCATCCTCTTCCATCAAAAAGCAATCAGGAAGCACATTACCATTACTATCTTCAAGTTTGCTAACTCCTCCAGGGAAAAGTGGCTTCATTTTAAGTAAATCAAAAACAGCAAAATTGAGTGCATCCTGAACTCCAGTAGTGCCAACCTTCCCAACAACATCTTTAATCTTGTTTAAACCAGCAATCTGTACCTCATTTAGCTTGCTTTCATCAACAATTGTAAAACTATTCTCGCCAGGGATATACTCAACTAATCCAGCTTTAGAAGCCTGCTTCAAGTTCCACTCATACTCTGCCATAACTCCTACAATCTTGTACTCAGGAAACTCTGTTTGCAATTTCTCAAGCTTTTTCTTGTACAAATCATCACTCATTAAAACATCACACTTGTTAGCAGCAATAACCATAGGCTTTGTAATTTCTCGCAACTTCTTTGCAAGTTCAAACAAATTATCAGAAATATTGCTTTTATCAAGTTTCAAATCCATAACTGCTTCATTGATTTGGTCTTCACTAATCTTCAAACCAGACAAAACATTACCAATTGCAACTTCTATCTTCATATCCTGCATTTTGATTCTTTTTTCAATATTTGGCCAGTTTCTTTTGATAATGTTGAAAAACCAATGGTCAAGCTCCTCCTCTAAAAACTTAACATCATTGGCAGGGTCGTAAGAATTAATTTCACAACTCTCACCTTTCTCATTAGTGGAACCACTCAAATCAATAACATGAATAAGTGCATCTGCTTGCCGTAAATCATCCAGAAACTTGTTTCCAAGACCTTTTCCCTCATGAGCACCAGGAACAAGGCCTGCAACATCAATAATCTCTATAGGTGCAAATCTGTAATCTTTAATAACATATCCTTCTCTAGGGTTTGAATGCTTGCCAAAATCCACAGCAGGGTCTTTGATTTTCACATATCCAATAGCGGAATTAGCATCAATAGTTGTAAAAGGGAAATTTCCACTCTCTGCATTTGCAAGTGTCAAAGCTCTAAAAAAAGCAGACTTTCCAACATTAGGCTTACCAACAATACCAATAATCATTTTTCAAAAATTAACTATAAGAATTAAATTCAAGTCCTATTTATAAAATTTAAGTATTATTTGTTTATTGATTAATAACTATTCCTTGCTTTTCAAGTTTATTTTTATCAATATATGGAACTTCAAAACCAGCAATTTTATCTGTATCTTTTTTACTTATTTTAAAATCTCTTTTTTCATTTTCTGTTATTATCTTTTTTTTATATGCAAGATAATTTCTTGCTAATTGTACGTGAGGAAAAATAAAGAAAGTATTGGAAGAAACGGATGCAAACCTATCCCAATTAGAATAAATATATTGAACATTGCTTATTGCATTTAGTAAATCATAATCTTGAATTTGAATCCTTACATAACCCACATTTAAACCTTTATCTTTAGGCCTAAAATTTTCATGCCATCTTGCTTCTCCTTTCGGCAAAATAGAAACTAAGTATGAAACCAACTCATTAAGTTTTTTTAAGCTGCCTGTTTGTTCTCTTGGATATAAGAAAATATCTCTCAAAATCTCAACTCCTGAGGATTGAGAATCACTAATATTGTGTATTAAAGGAGATTTGTCTTTAAATGTAGGCAATAGCAAAGGACTTCCTTCTTTAGAAAAAAAAATTCCAAGTTGCTTTTCAAGTTCCCTTGCAACTAAAGCTGCATTACTCAGGTTAC
>JBFHXM010000127.1:0-2487 GCA_041598975.1 Candidatus Woesearchaeota archaeon
AAATGCCATTAATTCTTGATATGATAAGTGGAAACTTCCAAAGAGAAATCGATAAAAAAACCATTGGAATCTCACTTAAAACATGCTTTTCAGTAATAAGTTCAATAACAAGAACTAGCGAAACACAAATTGAAAAAAGATTCAACAAAATAGGAGACATTGGAGAAGTTGCAAAAGAGATACTCAAAGAAAAAAAACAACAAAGCCTCTTCACAAAAAAATTAATGCTCACAGATATAACAAATGCACTAAAAGAAATAAGCCAAATTTCAGGAAACCTCAGCCACAAAAAAAGAAAAGAAATCCTATCAAATTTATTCCTAAAAGCAACACATCCACTTGAATACAAATTCCTCTCAAGATTTCTTATTGACGATTTAAGAATAGGAGTATCAGTAGGAGTGCTCAAAGAAGCAGTAGTAAACCTATACTTTCCAAAAATCATCGGAATACACCATATATGTAGCAACTGCAACTACATAAACCTAAATCTCAAAGAATGCATGAAATGCGAAACCAAACTGGAAACCAAAGAAGCAATCCAAGAAGAAATAGCAAAAAAAAGATACGAAATAGTAGAACTCAAAACACCTAAAAAAGAAAAAAGCCTAAAAGACTACGATGTGGATTATGAAATAAACATATTAGAATATGCAACACGAAGAGACAAAGAAACACAAATTTTAAAATCAGAAAATCCTAGAGAAATATACAACTTCTTCCAAATAATATTTGAGAAAAAATACAACCTAATCAACTCATTCACAAAAGTACTCAAAGAAATAAATAAAGACTTCAAAAACATCTTAAACTTCGACATAATAGTAGGAAATCCCATACTTTCAATGCTCGGAACTCGAGCACAAACAGTAGAGGAAGGACTCGAAATGGTAGACACACCTGCACTTCTAGACTACAAATACGACGGACTTAGAATCCAACTCCACAACAACAAAGGCGAAGTAAAACTATTCTCACGAAACCTTGACAATATAACAAAACAATTTCCAGAAATAGTAGAATTCATAAAAACAAACTTCAAAGATGAAACATTCGTACTAGACACAGAATGTGTAGGGTTCGACTTTGAAAAACAAAAATTCCTACCTTTCCAACTATTAAGTAGAAGAATACTTACAAAAGATCTAAAAGAAGTATCACACATAACAGTAACCCTAAAAACATTCGACCTGCTACATCTAAACGGAGAAACATTAATTGACAAACCATACAAACAAAGAAGAGAAAAGATGGAAGAACTATTCTTAAATAGACCACTCAAGCAAAACCTTCATTTCAACACAAATAAATTGAAATAATTATGTAAATCCTAATCGAGCAACTGCTTCAGGTTTAGATTCAGGCATGAATTCACGAATATCTACTCTCAATAATTCTAACTTATCTTTATACGAAAAGTGATAAGCAAGCATAGGATCAATAACATATAAATTTTTTTTTGAGACTTTTTCCAAAAGGCCTTCTCCAAACATTTCATTTTGAATTAATAAATCTAATTTTTTACCATTCCAAGGAAATTTTCCCAAAAAAGAATTTTCAGCTAAACCCATATCTCCTTCTCCATTTGGATTAAAATCATAACTCAAACTAAAATTACCCAGCAATTGAACTATAATTCCATTTCTTCCAGATTTGACTTTAAAAAAATTCTCATTAACATCCTCAATAGAATCAGCCACATAAAGAATTACTCCATCCCAGAATTGTACAGGCCAAGACATCCAATTTCTTTCCATAATTAAAATCCAAAACAACTACTATTTAAAACTTACTAGTCTAATTCCAAAACAATCTCATTATTCTTGTAATTAAGTTTGGATACAACCTTCTTCAAATCAGGATTATTTTCAATAACTTCCATTACATGTTTCCATCCTTTTTCCTTTGCACTCTTATTTATAGAATTCAATATCTCCTCAACCAAAGCATAATTTTCATAAATCTTATTTCCATAATTATTATACTTTTCATAATCAACAAGAACCTTCTCTTTATGCTCTTCCTGTGTCTGCAAAATCTTCTTCAGTTTATTCAACTCCACCTCAAACTGCTTATCCTTCTTATCCCCCTCAACCAAAAACATAGAATAATAATTCTTAACAGCATCATTAAAAGAACCAACCTCTTTTTTATCTTTTTTCAAAGAAACAAAATCAAAAGGAATAAAATCCAAAACCCCATTATCATCAACAATTTCAAAAGCATTAATCTTCTTGCTAACAATTTCTTTCAAACTTTTAACCAAACTCACAATCTCATCAGAACTTAAATCAGAAGTAAATTTACTCTTATCAACATTACTCAAATCACAAACTTCATTTGCAAACTTTCCGCCAATTCCAAATCGAGTCGCCAAAAAAGCACCAACTTTAAAATCCTTCTCCTTTTTAAGCTCAGACTTAAACAACTTCTCATCCAAATCAAAAACTGTCAAATCCTTCTTAGGAGGAAGCTCATAAGTCCGAT
>JBFHXM010000128.1:0-2430 GCA_041598975.1 Candidatus Woesearchaeota archaeon
TACAGCATATGCAGGTCTTGTTATGAACACGCCAACAGTCACACCTACGATAATCATGAATGCGAAACCTTTAATCAGGCTTAAAGAAGGCGAGAATAGGAACGGACTCATCGCTGCAAGTGTTGTCAAGTATGCAATCATGATGATATAGAATGCATTTTTCACTTTTTTACGGCTGCTTATGTATTGGTTCTTTTTTCTGAAGTATTCGTCTGTAATTATAATTTGGTCGTCAACGCCAGTTCCGATTGCTGCAATCAAACCTCCAATCGCTGCTAGGTCTATTGAGAACCTCATGAAAGCCGCAAATCCAAATACGATAATTAATTCGGAGACTAACGCTATGAAAATCCCTATGAATATTCCGAAGTATCTGTATCTTAAAGCTACTATTCCTGACACCAAAAGTAATGCTGCAAATCCTACAATCAAGGCATTGTCAAGCAGTTTTTGTCCAAGCGAGCTTGAGATTGAATAACTTTGTTCTACTTCAAGTTCTGAAGGAAGAGATTTAGTTGAAAGTATTGTTTGGAGCAGTTTCATCTCTTTTTGAGCACTTTCTATAGCTTTTTCTCTTGTCGGCATAGAGTTTCCTGAAACAGTAATTTGCGGAGTTGTCACTTTATTGTATTTGAAACTTGATGCGATGTTTAATCCAGTTATTTCTGAGCCATCAAGATAAAAGTAAACTTTCTCGCTTAAGTGTCCACCAACAACACTTAGTTTGGATGTTTCTTTAAAAAACTTGTCTGCACCTTCTGAGTCTATCTCAACACTGAATGCATAAGTACAGATTATCCCGTCAAAAGTGTCAGAACAACTTTGAAGTCCGGCATGTTGTGGATCAGTAAATACCTTGTTGATGTTGTCCCCAGTAAAAACTGTTGTGTTCCCGATTCTTGCTTCGAATTCACCTTGCCTGGAAATCAAGTCGAAAACTTCATTTTTATTTGAAGAAAGACTTTCTACAAGCACAAATTTCTCATTTAATAGTTCGCTTTCAATCTTGCTTACCTTTGTACCTGATGCCCCATATATATTTAATCTGTTCTGCATTGTGTTTACAAGCAAGTCAAAATCTTCATTTGTAAGATTGGTGTTTGTTGGTTTTAAAAGCAATCTTGAACCTCCTACAAGTTCTATTCCAAGTCTGATGTTTGATTCAAAAGCATCATCCACACTTAGTCCAAGTGTTTCGTATGCGGATTGGTTATTTTGAGACTTTAGTTCTACTTCATAACCTGCAGGATTCTTATCAGTTCTAATTACAATTTTTGAGTTTGAATCAAGAGTATTCATATAATTTGTGAAATCGACCACTGTGTTAATTTGCTCATTATTGAGATAGAGAATTTTTTCAAATGCTAAAAGCTGAGAGTTAGTGTTAAATTCGATTCCTGCCTTTTCTGCAGCACTGCCCATTTTCACACCAGTTATTACCACGCCTTCATTGTCAAAAGGGAGATTGAAATTGAACACTGCCACATAACTTACAAGTATGAAAATAATTAAAATCCAAATTCTAAAACTTTTTAAAATGTCTTTAATTTTGATAGAGATTTTCTCTTTTTCAGTCATAATACTTTTAAATTGTATCCCTTTTATAAAATTAATGGGTAAAAAACAAGTAGATACTTTGAATTATTATGATGGAATTGCCAAAGGTTATGGTAATTTGTATCATGAAGAGCAGAAGAAGAAAATTAGTTTGATTAAAGGTTTTCTTCCTGCCAGAGGAAATCTGCTTGATTTGGGGTCAGGAGACGGCATTTTAAATGAATTTTTGGGCGAGAATGTTGATGTTGTCTCTTTTGATTTGAGTTTTAATTTGCTCCGGGAAAATTCTAATAAGAATAAAGTTTGCGGGAGTATTTTGAATTTGCCTTTTAAAGATGAAAGCTTTGATTTTGTTTGCAGTTTTACTGTTTTTCAGGACTTGCCTGATATTGAAAAAGCTGTTTTGAATGTGAAAAGGGTTTTGAAATATGATGGGAAGTTTGTTATTAGTTTTTTAAAAGTAAGTTCTAGTTCAGGATTGATGGCTAGCTTAGTTGAGAGAGAGTTTGAAATTTTGGAGAAGTTTGAGGAAAAGAAGGATTTTATTTTTGTTTTGAAGAAGAAGTAAGGAAAATTTTTGGTTTGTATCTTTCTTCTTTTCTATTTTTGAAATTTACTAAAACAACTTCTGGGCTAGGACTCTCTTCTTCTCCATCATAATTGCAGATATGTTTATAAAAAAATTCTATATCTGCAGGATCTTTTGATATTCTAAACGGCATATCCCTTTTTTTAGCTACAAGAACATCTGAACGATTAGGCATTTCTATTCCTAAAGAAACTATGTCGTCTGGAGAAATTGAAAAATTAAACATATCATAAGACAAATTTGAACTAACTTCTATAGGTCCTCTAGAGCTTCCAGGTCTGTAA
>JBFHXM010000129.1:0-2417 GCA_041598975.1 Candidatus Woesearchaeota archaeon
CTATTTTTTTTATTTTTTATTCTTTTATTTAAATAATTGTCAAGATTAACTTTTTCTCTTTTAAACTCTTTTTTTGGCTCATTAACATTATTTTTTTCTTCTATATTTTTTTGTATATCTTCGACTTTATTTTGCTCGATTCTTTCTTTCTTTTCTTTTAAAGGTTCAACATTAACAACATCTTTTTTAACATAATCTCTTGTTGAATTCCAACTTTTGTTTTCTCTTACTTTTTTTAAATATAAACTAAATTCGTCATTTTTTTCAATTGGTTTTTCTTTTCTTCTAAAAAATCCAAATCTTTCTTTTGGCTTTTCTTCTTTTTTTTTTGAAACAAGCACCTCATCTTCACTAAATTCTTTTTTCTCTCTAACAAATTCTTTTTCTTTTTGAGGATTGATGTTTTTATTTTCTTTATTATTTCTGTGCAAGTCTTCGTGTTTTTTCTTGTCAAATAAAGTTTGTTTGTTTATTTTTTCTTGGAATTTTTTCTCTCTTTCTCTCTCTTTTTTTCTTTCTATCTCTTTTTTCATCCTATTTACTTTTATTTTATTAAAATAATTTTCTAATGAAATATCCTTGTTTCTATTTTTTGAAAAAATTATTTCTTTTCTTTTTGGGTTGTTTTGTTTCCTTTTTCCTAATTTATCTTCATTAACTATAAAATACCAAATAAACAAAATTAGACAAATTAATATGATAATAAACCATAACCAATTATAAAGGTTTTTTTCATCATTATTTGTGCTCATTTGCGTATTATTTTCAATGTTTCGGATTATTTCTTTTTCATTTTCTTGCAATGTTTGTGTTTCTTCGACAATTATTTCATCTTGGGCCAAATCTTTTTTACTTTCATAAGTTATAAAAAAATCATTATTTAATTCATTTCCAAATTCATCAGTTATTTTCACATTAATTGTATTAATCCCCTCTGTCAAATTCAACTTTATATTTAGATTTTCATTACTGGTGTTTTTTATGTTTTCAATTTGTATTATATTATTATTTTTATTCTTCAATATTATGTTCACATCACTATTTTTATCTGTTTTAATATTTAAAATGAAATTTTGAAAATCCACTTTCAAATCGTTTTCAAGATTACTTTCAAAGTTTACTTTTATTTTTCTTGGCACTTCTTTGTATTCTTTTGTTTGTATATAGTTTTTTGCTTCATCATAAACTTTAATATAATATGCATATTCATTAGGATACGAAACATCTAAATCTAAATAATTGGTCTTGCTTCCCGAATAAACTTCTTTGGAATTTTTATATAACACGTAATAAACATCACTTTCCTTATCAAAAGATTCATTCCATCCAATAAAAAGAAACCCGTCACCATTTTTTTCTATAACCAATTCTGGAAGGATTGTTGGCTTATTTGTATCGTAAAAAAATTCTCTTTCAAAATACTCTTTATAATTGTCTTTAATACAATAAAAAGTAATTAGGCTTTCCGCATTTTCTTTAGCACTCACAATAAACGAAAAGGTATTTGAACTTTTTAAAAACTCTTTTTCACCTTCTTTGTAGTTTATATAATCAACTTTAGTCAAATAACAGTTGTTAGCATTAGATGTAAATTTGAATTCATTTTTGTTTTGAAACTTATTTTCATATTTATTGTTAATAACTGACTTTAGTTCTATTTTTTTACTGATATTATTTGAAGAATTATCAAATACAAAAAACCCAATTTCTCCTGAATCAAAGGGAAGTAACAACTTTTTGTTAAATTTTAATCCTGAAATTTTTTCACTATATTTTATAAGGTTTTGAGAAATAAAATACTCTCCTAAATTAATATCATCACTTAAAAAAAAATCTAAATAAAACTCGCCATTTTCATTTTTTATAATCTGCATTTTGTTAATAGAAGGTTCAAATATATCATTTACAATAATTTCTCTTTCTATTTCGTTATAATTTCCTGCCCTATCATAAATTTTAAATAAAAATGATTTTCTCTCACTCGCATTTATTTTTAGTTCATATGTGGTTTTATTTATCAAATTGTCAAGATATTCCAATTTACCATTATTTTTCTCATATAATTCAATTTTGGAAGTTGCATTCAAATCATCACTATAATTAAAAGCCAAAATAAGTTTTTTTTCTTCTTTATCTACTATAACATTTTCAACAACTAAAGCGGGCTTGTTTAAATCTAAAAAAATTGTTTTTGAATTATTTAAAACATCTATTTTGAAATATACTGACTTTTTAAAATCATAATTGTGGTTTTGAAGTATATTTTTTAAAAAAAAATTAGAGCAAAATTTTTTTTCACACCCATAAAAACTATAGTTTGTCGAATAATTGTTTCCACCAAGATTGTAATTTATTTTTAAACTTGTAACATTTATGTCGGTAAGCACCTTAACTTCGTCTTCTTGAAAAGAAAAATA
>JBFHXM010000130.1:0-2322 GCA_041598975.1 Candidatus Woesearchaeota archaeon
AAAACATGTCCTAAATGTAAAAGTGGTGTTGAACTTATTAACAAAATCCTGCTCGACTCACAAAACCTGGTACTTGAGGAAATTCCTGAACAGCTTGAAAATTCAGGTTCACAGCCAAAAAGAATAAGTGTTCTTCTTCAAGAAGACTTAGTAAGTCCGTTTAAGGATTCAAAGACAAACCCGGGTTCCAGAGTGTATGTAATCGGAATTGTAAAGGAAATCCCTCTGCCTACAAAAACTGGCGCAGAAAGTATTAAATACGACCTTATAATTGAAGGAAACTACATTGATATGACTGAGGATGATTATAGTGACATAGTAATTTCAAAAGATGAAGAAAGGCAAATCAAAGAACTTGCAAAAGACCCTGAAGTTGAGAAAATTCTTGTGAAAAACACTGCACCTTCAATTTACGGTTACAATAAAATTAAGGAAGCCTTACTCCTTCAATTGTTCGGAGGAAGCGGAAGCATAAAAGGGGACGGGATAAAAACAAGAGCGAACATCCATATGCTTCTTTTAGGTGATCCAGGTGCAGCTAAATCCCAGCTTTTGAAATCCATTACATCCATCGCACCTAAATCTATGTTTGTATCAGGTAAATCCGCAACAGGAGCAGGACTTACAGCAACCGTTGTAAAAGACGAACATACAAATGGGTGGGCACTTGAAGCAGGAGCAATGGTACTTGCAAATGGGGGTATCTGTGCAATAGATGAGCTAGACAAGATGAGTGATGAGGACACATCCACAATGCACGAAGCACTTGAACAGCAGACAATCAGTATCGCAAAAGCTAACATCAGGGCAACTCTGAGATGTGAAACTACCGTGCTTGCAGCTGCAAACCCCAAATATGGTAGGTTCGACCCTTATGGGGACATTATGAAACAGATTGTTTTTCCTCCTGCACTTATTTCAAGATTCGATTTGATATTTGTAATAAGAGATATTCCTGATAAGAAAAAAGATGCATTAATTGCAGACCACATCCTTGAAGCCCACAAAGACAAATCAAAAACAATAACTGAAATTGAACCGGACTTCTTAAAAAAATACATAGCATACTCGAAAAACATTCATCCAGTACTTACAAAAGATTCTATTGATGCGATTAGGGATTTTTATGTAAGTATAAGAAATGCTGCAGGTGGCGAAGAAGAAGAGTCAGGGGTAAAATCTGTACCAATTACTGCAAGACAGCTTGAGGCGATAGTAAGAATGGCGGAAGCATATGCAAAGATGAAACTTGATAAGCTTGTAAGAATAGAATATGCCCAAAAAGCCATAGACATGCTTATGTATTGTCTGGAAAAAATAGGTATTGACCCGAAAACAGGTCAGCTTGACATTGACAAAATCACTACAGGAATTACGGCTTCTACAAGAAACCAGTATAAAATAATTCAGCAAATCCTAGACAAACTTGAAATTGAAAAACCTGAAATCAGTTCTGAAGACATTATTAATGAAGCTAAAAAGCAGAATGTTAAATCTGCAGAAGTGGAAAAAATTTTAAACAAACTAAAAGCAGAAGGGATTATTTTCGAACCAAGAAAGAACATCTACAAAAAATTGCCCTAATGTCAGATACAAGTAACACAAAAAATATATAAATAAGTTTGTTCAAAATAGATTATGAAAGCAAAAAAAACATTAGTTACTACATTAATGCTTTTAACAGCATTTGAATTATGGGGTTGTGCGTCTACTAACACAGAAAAAGCAACAAGAATCACATCAAAACCAGCACTAAATAAAATTTGCAATTTAGAAGAATATTCGCTCACATCAACAGTACCAAATAGCAGTGTAAAAAAATATGTTGTGAGCAAGGGATTATTGCTATCAGATGGGACAACTTCCCAAGCATTCACATGCACTCCAGAAGGTATTTTTTTGGAAGATAAAAAAGTAACGGATGGCCAATATGGTACTTTAAAAATTAAATATAAATAATTCTTATCAATAGCCTTTGATAACTTTTACATTGCCTGTATCATTCTCGCTATTATCCCAGATAAGTTCACCTTCTTTATCAAAAACCTTCTTAACACGAATAAAAGGAACTAGGTGTTTGTGTCCATCCTTGCAATAAAGCTTGCACGAAACAGGCGAAGAACCAATCTCAATACTTTCTAAAACAATAGTTTTCAGTTTATTATCCCTATCAACAAACTCAACCTTGTTTCCAGCAACCTCGCCTGAATCATACAAAGTATACAAAAACTTGTGCGTATTGAAATTTTCCATAATAAAACAAACGACTCAGAATTTAAAAACCTTAAGTAAAAAACATCCCTTCACATTTATAAACAATAT
>JBFHXM010000131.1:0-2282 GCA_041598975.1 Candidatus Woesearchaeota archaeon
GAATGTTATTGGTTTGAATATTAGTGTTAATAGTAGTAATAATGGTACTTTATGGAACAGGAGCGGATTAAATGATATTTATTATAATGGAGGAAACGTTGGTATTGGCACAAGTAGTCCTGCTACAAAGTTGCATGTTTCTAATCTTATAATTTCAGGGATGGAAGATAGTGTTATGGGGGGCTTAATTGCAACAGGTGCCGGGCCAGGCAGTTATGAAGGGGGAGAAGTTGCATTGTATAATAGTGCCGATTATGATACAAGTTCTCAGTATTGGGGAATTGATTCTTATCAAGGCGAATTTAGAATTTATACGGATGCTCTTGGAGAAAAATTAAGAATTAAGCAAAATGGTAATGTTGGCATTGGCACTACTAATCCAGGATATAAATTACATTTAGCGGATGTTTTTCCTGCAATTAATTTAGAAGAAACAGATTTTGCAGGAGATGATTTTAATATTCAAGTTACAGATGGTATTTTTCGTATTGCTGAGAGTGGTGTTGCTGCTAGATTAGCTATTGATACAAATGGTAATGTTGGCATTGGCACGACTGCACCCGGATATAAATTAGAAGTTGAAGGTAGAGGGATTAAGATAGATAGTTCTGATACTTGGGCCATTTTGTGGTACGATTCTGCTTCAGGCGATAATAGTGGCACTTTAACTTTAGCAAATGATATTTTTTATATGGGGAGATATGGGGATAATTTTGGAAGTTGGATTAATAATCCTTTTCAATTTGAACTTGATACTGGAGTTGCAAAATCTTCTACTGGTAGTTGGACTGTACAGTCAGATATTAGATTAAAGGACAATATTACTAATTTGAAAAATTCTTTGGATAAGGTTTTAAAACTTCAAGGAGTAGAATTTGATTGGAAAAATGGAAATGGGCACACATTAGGAGTTATTGCTCAAGATGTTGAGATTGTCGTTCCGGAATTAGTTTTTAATCCTGCAGAAGGTTCTCAGGACGATTACAAATCTGTAGATTATGGTAGGTTTACTCCTTTGTTAATTGAAGCAATAAAAGAACAACAGCAACAAATTGAATTACTTGAAGCAAGAATTGATGAGCTTGAGAACAAGTAATTTTCTTTATTCTTTTCATTGTTGTCATTTATAAGTCATAGTAAATAATATTAAATGATATTTAGAGGTTTTTATTATAGTGGATACTAGTATTTTTAGAAAGTTTTTTGTGATTGGCAGTTTTTTTGTTTTATTTGTTAGTTTTTTGAGTTTGGGTTTTAGTGTTTATCCTTCTTTTGATTATTCAGATAGTGGGTATTCGGCAGGCCAGGTTGATGTTTCGGGGAGAAGTTCTTCTGGGACTAAGGTTACTTTAAAAGTTAATGGAAATGTTGTTGGAAGTCAAGATGTTATCTCTGAAGTTAAAGAGGTTGCTTTGAGTGGAGGTAGTGTTTCAAATATTGATATTGGGCTTGGTGGAACTATTAAGTTTACAAATGTTGACCCCACTGTAAGTTATAGTTTAAATTTTTCAACAGGCGCTTTTAAGGTTTTGACTTTCGGGCAGAGTTATGAAATAAGTTTTGGTTCTGAAGGCACTTTCACTTATAATGATATTGTTAGTGGGAATGCAGGCGTTATTAATGTTGTTGATGAACTTTCTGATTTTACTTTTTCTAATGTAGGTCACCATTTTAAGAATGGTGCGAATGAGATTGTTTTTGAGCAGAAATACGGGTTTCCTTCCATGAGTCAGAGTCAAGAGTTTACTTATAGTGTGAATTATCAAAAGTATAGCAATAGCATTTCAATTAATGAGTTTAAGAATGTGACTCGGGAGACGCCAATCCATATTACGGGAGGCATAAGCGATTCAACTCATGATTTGTTTTATACTATAAATGTTGATCCGGACACATTGGGGAATTTGGGAGCTTTGAATAAAGTTTCAAAAGCAGGAGCCGAGTTTAATGCGTCAATTGAAGGACTTAATGAAGGGAAGAATGATATTTATTTTGTGACAACGACACCTTCAAATAATAAAGTTTTTACTGGTGTTGCAAAGACGAGTGTTTTTGTTGATACAATTAGCCCTACAATTGATATTATTAGTGGAACGTTTAGTGCAAGCGGGGAGACTTATGAACTTAGCAATTTTGATGAGGTTTATATTAATGGTCAGACTTTGAATCTGAATGTTTCTTCTGATGCTTCTACTATTACAGTTAGCGTTAATGGGAAAAATTCGACTGTTGATGTTGTAAAAGGGCATGCAATTGTTAGTATTAGCTTGGTAAAAGGACAA
>JBFHXM010000132.1:0-2250 GCA_041598975.1 Candidatus Woesearchaeota archaeon
ACTTCTTATTTTGAAATATTATAAAGGGAAGTTTGTCAAGATGAAGTTCATACCGGTTCAAGAAGATACAATGAATGGCGATATAGAATTAAGTGTTGTTAATGGGAAATCTTATTTTACATACAAAAAAGATAAAGATTTTCTTCTTGAGCAGTTTTCCGAAGCGACAAAAAAAGGATATGAAGGATTTTTAATTTCCGAAATAAATCCACAAGAGATAAGAAACAAATACAACCTTGAAAAAACACCGATAGGGTGGCTTAGTCAAATAGACCCAGAACTTGACTCCAATTACCTGAGAGATTCTTTGGATTCAAGCTCAGACATAATCAATCCCTTTGAATTGAATAATTTGATATCGTATATAGATAATTTTTTAGAACAATCGCAAAACCCTTTTTTGATGATAGATCTCAATCTTATTTTCAGAGTTAACAACTACACTATTGCACTTGAATTTTTAAAATATGTTGCAAACAGAACTGAAAGATATAACGGCATATTGATTTTCAATCTCGACATTGACATCTTGAAAAGGAACCAATTAAATGAACTTGAAATATTCTTGACAAAACTTGAATAATAATTCTTAAATAAAGTACTCGAGAATAAATCAAAAATTTTCAATTTTTGGTCATTTTTTAGAGTACTTTTTTAAAATAGAAAGTACTCGAAAAAATAAAAACAAAGATTTATTAATGTTTTTCTTAAATAAATCTTTATGACAAAGAAAAAAGAGAGCGGATTTCTTGAGTTAATTGAGAAGTACAAGAGTTCAACTAACTACATCTTCCTAGGTGTGGGTTTATGTTTGTTTGCAATAAACATATCAACATTCATGAGTTTTATAAAGACACCCGATTACAGCATGGTATGGTTTAGCCTTGCTATTTTAAGTTCCGTATTAATTATTTTACTTTCAGTTTATAATATGAATTCAAAATAATTTTTATTTTTCAAATATCTGTTTTATAACATTAGTTGCATATTCGCCTTTGCCAAGTTCAAAAGTTATAATTAGTTTTTGTTTATCTTTGTTTAAATCATCATTTTCTTCTGAAACAATTTTTATGTTTTTTGGAAAAACTCTTGTTTGTCTTTTTGCAGGATTGAATTTCAGTTCCGGCATAGATTTAAGTTTGAAATTTTCTTGCAAAAGGTTGTCTTGGTCGAGAAATTTTTTTGTGATTTGTTGAATTATTTTGTCTTTCAGTTTTGTGTCTTCAAGTATCAAGTCAAGTTCTTTGTAGTTATCTAATTGATTGTTATTGTTTAATTCTTTTATAGTTTCGTTGAATAAATATGATTGGTATGCATTTATATATAGTGTTCGTATTTTCTTGTGAATTTTCCTGAATGCGCCAGGAAAGTCATTTTTGTATTTTTTCAAATGCTCAAGTATTTGCATTTCTGATTTGAGAAATGTCGGAGCAATTTCTATTATTTGGTTTATTATTTCTTGGTTCTGGTTTTTTATTTCTTCCCAGTTTTGTTCTATTTCTTCTGCAAATTTTTTGTGGTTATCTTTTGGATTTTGTGGAAGTGAAGTTAGAATTGTTTTTACTGCTAGTTCTACTTCATTTTTCAGTATGTGCATTCCGATTATGTGGGAGTTGTTTGCATAGCCGAATCTTTGCTCGTCAAAGTAGTTTAACACCCCTTGCTTTCTTATTTTTTCTATGTTTGCTTTTGCTAGTTTTATGTCTGCTTGTTCTAAGTTTCTTATTGTTATTGTAAATCTGTTTCCCAAGTTGTCACCAAGATTAATTCTGCCATCAAATTTACCGACATATTCAAGTTGCAAGTCATCTACATTGTTGTTTAGAAATTGCAGGTTTTTTTCGAAGTTGTCTTCGTTTATGCCATACACACTTATTACTTGTTTTGTTATTCCTACTTTGTCTTTTGTTCCGGCAAAATGCACAAGTTTTCTAGATGTGTTGAATATTCTTGCTATTTTTTCTATAGCTTTTATCTGATTGTAGTCTGTTTTCGTGAGTATAAAATAATAGTAAGGTTTTGACCTGTTTTCCTGTTTTTGCTTGAAATTTTCTATGTCGTATATTTCCTCTACAATAAAATCTTCGGGAAGAGTTTTCATGTCCATATATTAAAAGATTTTTATATTGTTTATAAATGTGAAGGGATGTTTTTTACTGTGCAGTCGGGCGACATATGTCACCCCTTCAACATTCTTTTGAATGAATAAAACTCTTTTGCGGGAGTTTTATTAAATAAGCTCTCATGAGG
>JBFHXM010000133.1:0-2220 GCA_041598975.1 Candidatus Woesearchaeota archaeon
ATAACTCAAAGAAATGAAAGAAAAAAGGAATTAAAATCAAAATATGATTCTATGTGTTTTACAGGAATACAAGGAACACTAGAAGGAAGTGATACTCAAACTCAATATGAATTAATGGAATATGCTGATTTGACAGGAGATACAACTATTGCAAAAGGTATTCTAGGAATGATGGGGCCAGAACAAATTAGACAGGTTTTAATTGAACATGGAGTTGGTTTTGCTAAACCAGGAACCAATAAAGGTTTTCTTGTTGATAAATTATTTGGGAGAGTTGAATCAAAAGAATTTCCTACAAAAGCTTTGCTTTATAGATTAGAGCAACTTTCCAAAAGAGATAATTAATTTTATTATTTATTTTCATAAATTATATAAACACTTTTCTATTAAATATTCTTAGAGAATGGGAAAAATCAAAATAGGACTTGAGATCCATGTGTATATAAAGACAAAAGAAAAATTATTCTGCACTTGTAAAAAGTCTTCTGAAGAAGATGAAATCAATACAAATATTTGTCCTAGATGTACAGGTCAACCAGGATGCAAGCCAAAGTTACCTAATAAAGAAGCATTGTATAAAGTTATCAAATTAGGACTTATTTTCGGTTCCAAAATTACACTCAAAACAAATTTCCAGAGAAAGCATTACACCTGGCCAGACATGCCTACAGGTTATCAAAGAACAGTTTCAGGAGGACATATCAAACCTAACGGAATCGGAGGAAAATTTGAAGGAATTAGAATTGAAGAACTTCATCTTGAGGAAGACCCTGCTGCTTGGGACCCGAATACTGGAAATGTTAATTACAACAGGGCAGGTTATCCTTTGGCAGAGATTGTTACTGCACCTGATTTTGATAATACCGAAAAGTTGAAAGAGTGGTTAAAAGAGTTGATTTTAGTTGCTACTTATGTTGATGCGATTGATGAGAGATTAAATATCAAATCTGATGTAAATGTTTCCATTGAGGAGAGTGGGTATAAAAGGGTTGAAATCAAAAATGTAAATTCTTTTACTAATATTGTAAAAGCTGCTGAATCTGAAATTAAAAGACAAAGGGAACTTGTTGAGGAAGGAAAAGAAGTTAAACAGGAAACAAGAAGGTACAACGAAGAAACAGATACTACACAATTTATGAGGAGCAAGGAAAATGCACAAGATTACATGTTTATTCCTGAACCAGACTTGCCAAACATTATTTTGACAAAGGAAGAAGTAGATGAAATTGCAATTACTATTCCAGAACTTCCTGCAGAGAAAAGAAAGAAGTATTCAAAGTTCGGATTATCTTCAGAAGATATTGAAGTACTTGTTTCCAATAAGTATTTGACTGAAATTTATGAGCATGCTCTTGAAGAGAAACTTCATCCAAAAGAGGTTGGTTTGTTTTTAAGAAGAGAGATTATGAGAGTTATGAATTATCATAAAGAGACTTTTGAAGATTTAGAAAAGAAAGATATCAAAAAAGAAATTTCAAAACTGATTAAGTTATTGTCTGATGAGAAGATTTCCTATACAACTGCACAAAAAGTTTTAGAGAAGCTTTATGAGAAAAAGTTTGATGTTGAAAAGTATGTTAAAGATAAAGGTTTGATTCAAGTTCAAGACACAGGAGTTATTGAAAAGCTTGTTATTAAAGCTTTAAAGGAAGCGCCTAAAGCTGTTGAAGATTACAAGAATGGAAATACTAAATCCCTTAATTTTGTTGTAGGAATTGTTATGAGAGAGACAAAAGGTACTGCAAAACCTCAACTTGTTAATGAAATTTTAATGAAAGAAGTTCAAAAATTGTAATTAAAAATTTATACTAAAAATTTATAAATTCTTTTCTTTGGAGATAGAGTAAGCATGAAGTGTGATATTAGTGAAAAGATTTATTTTGAGGAAATATCAGAGATTGAAAAAAAATATTATGACATAATCAAGCATTTCAATTTGAATTTTCCAAGGCCTTTAAATTTACAAAAACAAAAGAAAAAATTTTTTGAAGCTTTGAAAAATCATGAAGTTTATAATCCAGTTATCAAGTACGAGGAAAAATTGTTTGATGAAGAGAAGATAAAAGAACTTAAAAATTTCAAAATAGATACAAAAAGAGATATTTACAACCTTAAAAAATTGTATCTTGAAAGGATTAGAACCAAGCTTTATGAAATTGAGTGCCATAAGTTCTGGGGATATCAAAGGTCAACAAGATATGTTTTGAAATATAGAGGAAG
>JBFHXM010000134.1:0-2146 GCA_041598975.1 Candidatus Woesearchaeota archaeon
AAAAATTAAAAGGAAAACATAGCATCCATAAATATTTTGAAAAATATGTAACCTTAACAACAGAAAATTTAAGAGAAGATTGTATAGAAGGATTAGAAAATGAATTATCAGAACAAATAAACGAAGGTGAAACAACACTTGAAAAAGTAGCACAGACACTTACGTATTCTAAATTTAAAGAATTACTTGAAAATTATTGTGAATCACCAAAAAACAAACATATATACCTTGCTTGGGACAAAGCAATGCCAGAACTAGGATTAAAACAAACTGCTAAAAGAATTAGAGAGCAAAAAAGAAAAAGAAATTATAATTAACAAAACTCTCTTAAAATTCCTTCTAATTTTTCACTATATAAATTCTCATTTAAATGTTTAAAAACAGGCAATAATTTAATTAAATCCCTAGAAATAGGACTTTCATTGCCCAATAAACCAATATAAGGAAAAGGAATATCAAGGGCCCCCCAATAACATTCAATGCCCCAAATATAATCTTCCTCGCTCACAGCAATTAGAGGATTTCCATGTCTTTTATTTCTCTTAACTTTTTTATCTAAATAAAGATTCAAATCTATACTTAAATCATCATTATCAGGTAATTCATAATCTCCCAAAAAAACACCCAAACGATTATTTAACCTACCTTCAGGACCAAATTCTCTAACAGACCTAACATCATCTGAAATAAATACTAAAGTAGGACTTGAACGATAATTAATAAATTTAGTTGGTTTTAAAACCTTAGTAAAAAACTTATCCAATACATTAATTTTTTCAGTCTCATTTTTATTTTCAAAAATTTCATCAAATTCTTTTTGAGAATCTGGAAAATTAAAATACCATTCAAAAGCACTTATAATATTTTGTGCAGACTTTACTGCCTGTTCCCTCAATTTTTGCAAATCAATATTATCCATGTTACTCAATAATGCTCATACAAAATATTAATATCTATTTGATATGAAAGATATTAAAGATATGTTTTTAAATAAACAAACATTCAAATAAACCATGAAGAGAAAACTAATCAAGCAAGGAGGTGCAGGACTAACACTATACCTGCCAAAAAAATGGATAGACAAAAAACACCTAAAAGCAGGAGATGAAATAGAAATAGAAGAAATAGAAAGCCAACTTATAATAAGTACAGAAAAAAAAGTAAAAGAAGAAAAGCAAATCAACATAGAACTAAACTCAAACGATAAAGGTTACATCAAAGCACTCTTAAACAACCTCTACAGAAAAGGATACACGAAAATAAATCTTGACACAAAAAAACAGAAAATTAATCCAGAAATATTTTACAACATCACAGAACAACTACTTCTAGGATTCGAAATCACGCACGCAAAAGACAATATCTACACTTTCGAAATAGTGTCAGAACCAATAGAAAAAGAAGAGATTATACTTAGGAGAATATTTTTAATATTAAAAGAACAATTCAAACTAATCGAAGAAAACAACCAAGAAAACAATATAATAATCAAAAAAAATTACGAAAAAGTAAAAAGATATGACAATTATTGTAGAAGAATAGTTTCAAACCAAAAAGATGCAGGTCCAAAATGGGTACTCCTCTCCTTACTCCTGCAAGTAAACTCAAACCTCAACCGTCTAAGCAAAAACCTTAAACAAACACCAAAAGAAATAATAGAACTAGGAAACATCTTCAACAACCTATATGAAGGTTACTACAAAAAAAACATCAAACAAACAAAAAATGCAAGTATCAAATCATACGAACTATACGACAAACTACTTGAAGGCAAATGCAAAAATGAAAAAGCGACCTTCTTCTACATAACAGAACTTTCAAGACTGCTCGTACTCACACACTCCGCAATAATTGCTTTAATGGTCTAAACAATAACCCAAATCTTATTCACAACATAAAACAAAAGTATCATAGCAAGATTAATGCTAAACCCAGTAATAACCTTCTTCCTATTCTTCAATTCTAAAAAGAAAAACAAGAACAGCAAAGCCAGATATCCTCCAAGATGCGCTAAATGATTAGTTGTAGACTCGTAAGCAAGCCCTACGATATCCAAATATATGATAAGCCACCCAACTAAAAAAATAGGAAGCGGCACAACAAGAATCGTTGTAAAAGACAAAGGATGAAGCAAGATAGCAAAAAT
>JBFHXM010000135.1:0-2096 GCA_041598975.1 Candidatus Woesearchaeota archaeon
AAAATCTTGGCAATCCTTTTGCTTTTGTCATTTTCCACAATTATAAGTTAGCATACCTCCCTAAAAAACTCATTACTGGAGCAACTTCTATTTTTCTTTGACTAAGTAAAAATTCTTTTCTTTTAGATGTTGATAAAATTATAGATAAAGGACCTTTAACATGGCCTATTCGTTGAAGAGTTATAGGTTTGGAAAGTTCTTTTCTTCAGCAAAATCGGAATTAGGATATTGTGAACCAAGTAATATTCTATTAGTTAATTTTGTTCTCCTCATAGGTAAATTACTTAATTGTAAAGAATTTCCAATTAACTCTAATTCACCATCTTCAGGAGAAGTAACAAAAGCTTGAGTTCTAATCGGAGAATCACTATTCCAAAATTTTAAATCATCTTTATGATCTAAAATAGCAGTTACCATATAAATATCTCCTTCAAAAATTGGATAATTAATAGCTTTCGAATAAAAAGAATGTCTTTCAATACTATTTAAACTAGGCAAAGGGAAATTTTTTGAGTCTAACCTAATAGAAAGTCCCCATCTTAACATAGCTTCAAAAATGCTCAATCTCCCTAAAGGAACCATCTCCATCATTCCCTTCATATCTCCACTATTTTTAAAATGAGAATAATCAACACCACTAATTTCTCCAACTTTAGAAAATCCTCTTTTTTTAAGAACATCCAAATCATACCTTTCTCCTGTTTGTGCAAGGGATGCAGGAATAACTCCAATTCCTCCTATAACATTCTCTTTTGTTAATAAGAAATATCTTTCTTCCATCTTATAAATACACAAAAACCATTTATTTATAAATATTCTCCTCAAGAGTAGTAAATTTTATAAAAGAAATACATTTTAAAAAAATATGGAAAAAACAAAAATATTAATGAGTGGACTTGGCGATATGGGAACAATTGCCGCAGAACATATTGATAGAAGTGATGATTTTGAATTAATACCTTGGGCATTATCAGGAAAAAGTGAAGGTTTTGTTAGAATAAATTATGATAAATTTTTAAGAAGAATGCCAAAAGAAGATTGGAAAATAGCACTACCTGATTTAATAAAAAGTTATGGGCCTTTTATTGTTGTTGATTTTGCAAGAGAAACTAATCCAGAAATGAGATATGAAAATGCAGATACATTTGCAAAACATGGTCTAGATTTTATTATGGGGACGGGACCAGATAAAACTAGAATAGAAGAAATCATCAAAGGAACAGGTATAAAAGCATTAGTTGCACCAAATTCAAGCGTACAAATTCCTTTATTTCAAGAATTCATGATGGATTATGCGATATTACATGAAGGAAAATTCAGAAATTGTGAAGCCGATATCATAGAAAGTCATCAAGCAAAAAAAGAAAAAGAAACAAGCTTAACTGCCAAAGATGTGGCTAAAGCAATTAACATAATGGGAATTCCATTTAAAGTTGAAGACATTAAAAAATTAAGAACTATTAAAGAACATATTGAATTAGGAGTGGAGCCACAATATTTTGATGGACATGGATGGCATAATTATATTTTTACATCTCAAGAAGGAAATGAAAACATAAGTTTCTTAAGAGCTACATTTTCAGTATTTTTGAGCAGTTGTCCTGCCTTTGAAAAATATGAAATGGAAGAAACAAATTTAAGTCCTAGTTTAGAAAGAAGAATAGTAGAAAGATTAGGATATCTCCCCGAATATGCGGGATACCAAAAAACTTCACCAGATGGAACAGTAAGTTTAGGTTTGGTTTCTGATGTTGAAAACAAATTATCAGTTTTATTCCATAATGTTAATGGGAGAAATAATTATGGAGAAGGAAATTTATTTGCATTAAGATATTTAAGAGATAAAGCTGAACCTGAAAAAGTAGCAACAATGGTTGATGTAACAAAAAATTTAAGATAAAAATGAGAAAAGGATTAGATAACATCTATTTGAAATCAACCTTAACAATAGTTGGTTTTGGAACTTTATTGGGAATATTATTTATTGGAGAAAACAATTCAAATTTAACAGAACAAAAAATCTATAAAACATGTTTGGCAAGACAAGAATTACAACAATATTCTCAATTAAATGAAGAACAATGGCCATACTTGCT
>JBFHXM010000136.1:0-2088 GCA_041598975.1 Candidatus Woesearchaeota archaeon
ATCTCCAATAGGTTCAAAACCTGTTCCATTATTCCATAATCTTGTTTCATAACAATACAAATCCTTAACAAGGAAATAATCTCCATCCAAATCGTTTCTAATAAGTGCCAATTGACCGCAATCTGTCACATATCCGTCATCAAAACTATACATATTTCCACTTCCAGTTCCACTATTGCCAATATCGAAAATAATCCTCTTGGTAACAATCTCTTCATCAGCATAAATCACAACTTCACTAATTCTTGTTTTTGAAGTGCCTTTTGTGCAATTAAAAAGTTGAACCTCAGTAATCCCTTTTGGAATTGTAAGATTGTAAACAAAGCAGTCTCTTCCTTCAACAAATATTTTTTTCACATGCAAATCTTCATTGCTTGGATTTTTCAAATAAAGAAAGTTCCCGACATGTTTATCTATTATTGGCAAATCGATATCTTTCTCTTCTGCTTCACTGTACTTGCCCAGAAGATAATCGCCAATCCAGTTTTGATATGCAAGAGCAACTACAATTGTAAATAAAATAAACATGCTCATCATGAAAACCGGAGTGAAACCTTTTCTTACATTTTTCTCTGAATCATTATGTCTCATCTTGGAATTTTTTTTCATATATTATTTTTCAATATAATGACTTTATAAACTTTATTTTTATTTTAAGAGTATAAAATATGTTCAAATTCTGTATTGTTGAAGGAATTTCTCTTCCATTTCATGCAAATCGCCAGGAATAATAATACAAACCGGCTCTTTCAAGTTCTTCTTTTTATCATAAGCAATCATATCAGAAATAGTTCCGTAAACAATCTTTTCATCATCAAAACCAAGACGCGAACATACAACAACATCACTCTCTTCATCCAAAAAATCAGCTTCATTGCCAAGAATCTCTTCCTCTTTAAGCATGATTTTAGGAATGTCAAGCATAAACTGCAACGCATCGCTAGCTTTCAAATATTTCTCCTTGCCTTTATAAGCAACATCATTGCTCGGATTCAAATCTAGCAAAAACAAGCTATGTGCTCCCATTCTATGATTGTCCATGAAAACAAGATAAGGGGTTCTTGGCATGAATTTCGGACTAAAAAAAGGGATTGATGTTATCTTTCCAAACTTGTAAAATTGCAAACCTGTTCGAGTTATATGGTTCCCGATAGATACATTATTGTAAACCTTTGTATTTACGCCCATTTCCTTTGCTCGCAAAAGCAAATCTGTGTGTGTCGTCGCAATAAGCGGGTCGCCCAAAATAAGAAGTGCAACATCCTTTTTCTTAGCCTTGGAAATAATCTCTTCTTCAACTTTGGACTCTATCATCTCTCTATCACAAACAATTATTTTTTTGCCCAAAAACTTCTCTAAATCCTCAAAAGAATCTTGATAAAAAGAAGTATAATACTCCAGAAAGACACTATCGCATTTGTCGATAACATCTTTCATTTCAAAATTAATGTGCTCTTTTTTAGCACCAATCCCTATTAAATGTAACATAGAAAAAACAAACAACTTGTGTTTTATAATATTTATGAAAAAATGTTTATATATTATTATTTTGAAATATCCCAAATTAATTCAAAAATTAATTTTTGATTTTTAGCAATATCATTATTTTCTATTAAAATTGCAATATAATTATTTTTTAAAGACATTATTGCAACTTTATCTCCATATATGAATGTTGCATTTGTAAATGCTTTTTTATTTGGTAAGAACCTTACTTCCCTATATTTGGATTCTCCTTCTTTTTTGTGTTCTAATGTTTTATCGTTTTTTTCAGTTAAAATTCTTGCAGGAATCCTTTCTTTTACTCTTTGTTTAATAAATTTTGGAAAAGCATATTCTAAAACAGAAAGTATTGATTTTGAAGATGCCATATTCAAAATTTCTTTTTTTTCGTTAATCATATCATCTAATAATGTTTTAAGGCCTTCTTTACCCTCAAAAATTTCAATTTTAGGTTTTTCTGTTGTAGTTTGATAAATTAAATTTAATTCTGGTAAAATATCATTAATTATTTCTTGTTTTTCTTTTAATATTGAAATAAGTTTATTTGGATTGACTGGTTCGAAATATTGTTTTCCAGATTTAATC
>JBFHXM010000137.1:0-2085 GCA_041598975.1 Candidatus Woesearchaeota archaeon
AATTTTTACTGCTGTTTCTTGTTTGTCAGTTAGGTATCCTAAATATCCGTTTGCCCAGTTTTGGGCGTTTGCATTTGTTGCTAGAGTTGTCAATAGCATTGTTGCTATTGCGCTTTTTCTTAGTGTTTTTTTTCTTTGTTTTTTGTTTTCCATTTTCATGTTTGTAATTGTTAGGAAGTATCGGTTTATATTTAAAAATTGGGTCACCAGTTGTGGTGTAGTGGTTGGTTAGTTTTATAAATTACGAGTTGTTTGTTATATTATGGATGTTGGTGTTTTGCGTGAAGCAGGTTTGACTGAGGGAGAGAGCAAGGTTTATGTTTCGCTTTTGAAGTTAGGGTCTTCCACAACGGGACCTATTGTTGAAAAGTCAGGGGTTGCGAAATCTATTATTTATCAGATACTTGAGAAGCTTATTGAGAAAGGGCTTGCTACATTTGTTTTAAAGGACAAGACTAGATACTATCAGGCGACGCACCCTATTCAACTTGAGAAGTATTTGGAGGAGAGGGAAAAAGAGTTCAAGAAGACGAAGAAGAAAGTTGAGAACTTGATTCCTGACTTGCTTGATTTGAAAAAGTACTCGCCTAGTGAGGTTGCCCAGGTTTATGTTGGTTTCAAGGGGGTTCAGACTGCACATGAGAAGAACTATCTGAAACTGAAAGCAGGAGATGAATATTACACGATGGGTATTACTTATCACGAGAAATTTGATTATTACTGGCAGAAAGACCATAAGAGGAGAGTGAAAGAAGAAATTAATGTGAAACTTTTATTTAACAAGGACACTCCTAAGAAAATACTTGACTTGCGTAATGCCTATGATATGTGCGAGGCGAGATACATGCCCGTTGACACGAACACGCCTACATGGTTTACGATATACTCTGATACTGTCATACTTGGTTTCTTATCTGGCGACGAGCCTATTGCAATTGAGATAAACAATCAGACGATTGCGGACTCTTTCAAGGAGTACTTTCGTGTGTTTTGGGGGAAAAGTAAGAAGGTATGAATTGGAAATTATTTATTTATTACTAATGTAATTCCACCAACAACTACTCCTGAAGTAATTGCTCCAGTAATTGGAACTGCAATTCCATCAAGCCAAATTGACCAAACTAAACTTGTAATTAACCATAATACTAAAAATACTATTGCACTCATTACAACATCTCCTTTTTTTGAATTTTTTAATAACATAATATAATTAGTTATATTCCCTTTATAAATCTTTCTAAAGTTTTGCCAAATCCTCGCCTAGATTCTCAAATTACCTCCAAAAAGACGACAAGTTTTTAAATATGGGTTTACTTAATATTAATTATGGTAGAATTGAATTCATCAAAAAATACTATAGATAAAATAATTAACTCTTTAAGGGATGGTAATCCTAGAAATATTTCTGAAATTTCTAAAAAATCTGGAGTTAGTTGGGAGATTACTAAGAGTACTTTGGAAAAATTAGAATTATTAGATTTTGTTTTTAAAAAAAATGGTACTACAAATTATTTTGTAAATCCTAAAGTTATAGATTATAAAACTTATTTTAATTTGCCAATAAGTGATATTGAGGAAAAGAGGATATTTCAATTTTTTAATTTAATTCAAAAAATTTGGGAAGAAAAAACTTCTGAATTACCTACTAAAATTCAAGTGTATAAAGTTTTATCTAAATTAAATAAAAATGAATTATTAAAATTACCTTTTGGATTATATATTTATGGTGATTGTTGTTTAAAACCATATGATGAAACATTTGATTATTCTGAATTTCAATATAATTTTGATTCAAATATAATTAAAGATACTGAGGAAATAATTGATGAGTATAAATCTATTGTTAGTCCTAGAGCTTTAAGGAGGTTACATTATGATGAGAATAATGAAAAATCTTACCAAACGAAAGAAAAAATTTTAGATTTATTATATTATTCTTCTGAACTTAAAAATAATAAAATTGATTATGAACTTATAGATAGAATAAAAGAATTAATTGATTATTTAATTGAGGATAATATTTCACAAGAGAATATTATTTTAACTTATGATTTTTTAGATATTATTTATATGTATAAAGCAAAT
>JBFHXM010000138.1:0-2044 GCA_041598975.1 Candidatus Woesearchaeota archaeon
ACCAAGGTTTGCCTGGTTCATATTCAGAGCAGGCAATAGTAGAATTCGCAAAACAAAACAACCTTGATTTCAATCCCTTTTCCACAAAAGATTTCAGGTCGCTCTTTGACGCTAGAGACAAGAAAACACATCTTGGTATGGTTCCAATAGAAAATTCAACTGCAGGAAGTGTAACACAATGCTATGACCTTTTCTTAGAATATGATTTTGAAATAATTGGTGAATACAAACTTGAAATAAACCATTGCTTGCTAGCAAAAAAAGATTTAAAAATCAAACATATAAAAAATGCGTATTCTCATCCACAAGCTTTAATGCAATGCTCAAACTTTTTGGAAAAAAACAAGATTACGCCTATTTCGTACCTTGATACTGCAGGTTCTGCAGATTTTGTGTCAAAATCAAAAGAAGACGACATTGCTTCCATTTCAAGTGAATATGCTGCAGAAAAATACAATTTGAAAGTTATAAAAAAGAAAATTCAAAACAATGAGAGAAATGTAACTAGGTTCTTGCTTGTAAAAAAAAGAAAGAAAAAATTCGACTTTGAGAAAACTTTCAAGCAGGCAGACAAAAGTTCATTAATCTTCCAAACAAGAGATATCCCTGCTGCTTTGTACAAATGTCTGGGCGGATTTGCAACTAATGATGTAAACCTTTCAAAAATTGAATCAAGGCCAATACAAAACGGAAAGTTCAATTACATATTTTACTTGGATTTTGACGGCACATATCAGGATAAAAATGTAAAAAATGCTTTGGAAGAACTTAACTTCTTCTCTCAGAAAATCATCTATCTTGGCTCATACAAAAAGCACGAATAAAAAATTACTAAAACATTTTTACTTTACAGGTGCTAGGAAATGTTTTTAAAGAATCAAATTTAAAAATAGATTATGTATGAAAAAAAATCACAAAATGCCGTGGAATTTTTAATTATTTTAGCTTTTGTATTATTTTTGATAACTTCCATAATGTTCATAACTGGTTCTTACTTAGTGGACTTCAAGGAAGAAGAAATCAAAAAAACCGCAGACGATTTTGTTGCTAGTGTTAATAATGAGATAACAATTTTGAATAATGTGGAAACCGGTTATTACAGGGAACTTCCTATAAGGTCAAGCAAATATGATATCAAAATTAATCAAACCTCTTTAACTCTTCATGACACAGAAAACAACAAAACATTTTACTATGATTTAATTGGAAACTTTAATGTGACTCTAAGAAATGGTCGAGACCCGGTAACCGGGCAAAACATATCGTGGTTAATATTCACAAAATATAGGGATGTAGATAACAGGTACAATTTAAGATTGCTCAAAGATGACATAATTGTAAAATTCAGCTTTTTAAATTCAAACTTGACAATGTACTTCATACCAAATAGTACTTGCACTATTGGGGTAACAACATACGGAGTAAAAATGTACGGCCTTGAAAGCTACAACAATTCGCATGTGGAAATTCCTTCTCAAACAAATTACAATATCTCAATGTGTTTAGAGCATAGAACTTATGCTTTAGGTAACGATTGTATTATTGCTAATCATGAAAGGTTGTTTTATCTTGGAGATATAAACAATTCCCATATCTGGATAGACAACTCATCTGCTTTGCCCGGCCCACTTTACAATTGGCAGGAGGTGTGCGTAAGTTCACCTGGAGGCACAATTAATGTTTCGTATGCCCTCGCAAGACCTACAAGCACCCATATCTGCATTGGAAGTTTTATTGGCAATGATACAATGGGTGGAGTTATGGGCAACTGTTCCCAGACAAGCCCTTACCAGAAAATTTGGCTAAGTATCGAATAACTTTTCTCTTTTCACCACTCCATCCTTACACTTAAGCTTTTTATAAACAAATAATTAAAAATATTTATGATTAAAAAAAAGATATTATTTATACTTATATTGGTTATATCTTTGTTTTCAGCATATGGTAATTCATGTTATTTCAATTCTGCAAATGAAGACTGCATAAGGATAGAAAAATCTTCCAACACTTTTAAGATAATAAATCTGGAAGGCGATGATTACGA
>JBFHXM010000139.1:0-2017 GCA_041598975.1 Candidatus Woesearchaeota archaeon
AAGGACAAGGAATATCAAGGCTTAATTTTCATAGGGATTTTTTAGATAAGTATAAGTTAGTTGAGGTAGATTAAAAATGAAAAGTGAATTAAGAAGAATAGAGGATGCATTGTATGGTAATACTGAAATTGAATATGAGAAAAAAAAATCTGATTCTATATTGGCAGTTAGTTTTTATGTAGCGCCAAAACTATCTATTTTTGATGCTGATTATTTGAATCAATTTATGCTTGGACTTGTTCCTGGTTTAGAAAATAGAAATTGTGTTTATCCTTATAGGTATAAGCATGGTCTTCAATTAGGTTCTTTTTCTGTTCGTGAAAAAGTTGGAGAATTGGTATTGCATGAATGTTTGCAATTAGATGAAAATTTGGATTCAGATGAATCAGTTGATGTTGCAGTGCATTTTAGAACTTCAGGATATGAGCCCACTATGGATAAAATTCTGGGAATTTATGAGAAGATGCACAATAAAAAAGAAATTTGCAGAACTACTTATGTGCATGTTTGTCCAAGTGTTGAATATTTGGAAGATATTTTTAATAATAAACATAGTGGAATTTCAGATTTTATTGATAATAAAGATTTGCGAAAATATAATCCAAATAGGTGGGATTTACTTGTAAAGGAATTTAGGAGTATGTTTGGAGGGAGGGAGTAAAAATGTTTAATGATAATAATTATTTTGGTTTGGGTGTATCTGTAGGTTTTTTAGCTTCTGCAGGCCTTATTGCTTCTTTATTGTATGGAAGGGTTGTTTTAATAGGCCCTAGTAAGATTGAAGAGGGGTTTATTGATCCAAAAAAATTAGAGTTTAAGTTGGAGGATTTTAATTATAACAGATATGCTGAACCCATAGTTAGATTGGAAGGTGTTAATTATATGCTTAAATGGGTTGATGGAAAGCCAGTGTTTCAAGAGTACGAAGTTAAAAATTTAGCTCCTATGAAATAGTATTTTTCTCATAATTAACTTTATAAATTATTATATTCTTATGTTTTATATGGATAAAGGTTTAACACAATTACAAAAGAAGAAATTAGTTGAAATTGCTAAAAAATATAGTCTAGATCTCCTTGTCCTTTTTGGTTCAAGAGTCGGAAAAAATGCTAAAGAGAGTAGTGACTATGATTTTGCTTTTTTGAAATTTTCTTCTTTAAGTGTTAAAGATGAGATTTCTTTGTTTGATGATGTTGGCGATGTTTTTGAAGAAAAAGCTTTTGACCTTGTAAATTTGGAAAAGAATCATAATGTTGTTTTAAGACAGCAAATTTTCCAACATGGTATTTGTTTACATGAGAGTTCTAAGTTTTTATTTGATAAAGAGAAGGAATACGCTTATTTTGATTATATTGATTCTTTTTCTCTTTTAAAACCTACTAAGGAGAAGTTTTTATCAGGTGCGTTATAAGTTTAAAAATGAAAGAAGAGATATTAATTTTAGAGAAAATTACTTATTTAAAAGAAGTTTTAAAAAAACTTAAGATTAGGTATGATAAATATTTAAAAGAGACCAATTTAGAAGAGAAAGAGACATTATTTGCTGCAATGAGTAAGTATGCAGAAGAGATAGTTGAAGTTGCCATTAAGATTAATAATAAGTTTCTTGAAATAAATAATGATTTTGCTCCAAGTTATTATGAGACATTTACTCGATTATTAAAGTATTATGATTTAAATGAAAGGACAATCACAAAACTAGCTAAAACAACAGGTTTTAGAAATAGGATTGCACACGAATATGAAAATATTGATGAGAGGATTACTATTAATAGTTTTAAAAATGTATTGTCTGTTTATGAAAATTATATTGAAATTGTTAAGCAGATGATTTCTCAAGAGAAAAAGAAGGTTAATAATAAGAAAAAATAAGTGTGAATAGTTATTTTGCAATATTCCATAGAACTTCAAAATATTTTCTAAAGCTCCTATTTACTTCTTCATTTTCAATTAATATAGCTATTGGGTCTGAAGTCCACAATATTATTGCTGTTTTATTTCCATATAAGTTAAATAC
>JBFHXM010000140.1:0-1994 GCA_041598975.1 Candidatus Woesearchaeota archaeon
CGCATCTGAAAAAGCTTTAGAAATCCTAAACAAGAACTCCCTTAAAATAAGAGACAAGGACGAAAACGCAATAAGGAAAATATGCGAAACAGCAATGACAGGAAAAGTTGCAGAATCATCAAAAGACAAACTATCAAAACTAATTTACGAGGCAACATCAATCGTAGAAGAAAACGGAGAAATCCCTAGAAAACTTATCAAAATCCAGAAAATAGCAACAGGAAGCACAAAAGAAAGCCAGATAATAAAAGGCATAGTTCTAGACAAAAACCTCGCAACTTCAAACATGCCAACAAAAAAAACAAACGCAAAAATCCTGCTAATAAACATCCCTCTAGAAGTAAGAGAACTCGACAGCGATGCGCAACTGCAAATAAACACACCTGAAGACTACGAAAGATTCATGGCGCAAGAACAGAAATTCCTAAAAGATTTAGCATACAAAATAAAAGAAATACAAGCAGACGTAGTAATATGCCAGAAAGGAATAGACGACAGCGTTGCATACTACCTAGCAAAATCAGGCATAATGGCAATCTCCAGAACAAGAAAATCCGACATGGAAAAACTAAGCAAGGCGCTTCAAAAACCAATCCTTACATCATTTGAAGATTTAAACACAAAAAACCTAGGAGAAGCAGGCAAAGTGCACCAAAAAACAATCTTAGAAGAGAACTACATCTTCATAGAAGAACTCAAAAACCCTAAAGCAATAACACTACTACTAAAAAGCTCAACCCCACACATCCTAGACGAAATAGAAAGAGCATGCGAAGACGCAATAGGCGATGTGAAATCCATACTAAAAAACAAGCAAATAGTAGCAGGAGGAGGAGCAATAGAAGTAGAACTATACAAAGAACTACTAACCTACTCAAAAGAATTCGAAGGAAAAGAGCAAATAGTAATCAAAGAATATGCAAAAAGCTTCCTCTCCATCCCGAAAACACTCTGCGAGAACTGCGGATTCGACGAAATAGAGTACCTAGCCAAGCTTATCTCACTTCACGAGAAAAAACTCAATAGAGCAGGCCTAAACGGATTTATAGGCATAGTAAACGATACAAGCAAAGAAGGAATAATAGAACCCTCTGCAATAAAAGAACAAGCAATCAAAAGCGCAACAGAAATCTGCTCAATGATACTAAGAATAGACGACATCATAGCCGCAAAAACACTAAGAAACGACAACACAAAAGAAAATATCTAATTCTCATCCCATTCTCTTGTAAGCCAGGCATTCAAACAGTACAAACATTTCTTATAATCAATAATTGTCCCATACAATTCATTATCCTGCTCAAAAACATTCATGACAATATTATTGTCCGAATACAAAGAACCCTGAACAACATCGCTTTTCTCAACCTTGACCTTGGCAATGGCCTTTAATTTGTACATTATATCCTTTGGAGGTTCATCCTTAAGTATTATCCTTATATCTACATTTCGCCTTTTAATCTTCTTAAGTTCACCCAAAAACATCATAACAGTTCTACTACTAACTCTAAAAAAATACAATGTTTTATTTGTAAAACTAATAATACTTTTTATTTTCTCAACTGTATCCTCAGTTCTAACATAAATAACTTGATCCCCTTTATCCTTATTCTCTTTTGCCTGATTAACTTTCAACTCATCAAGAACAGTTTGCTTAGTTTCCTGAAAATTTTTCTCAATCTCATCAAGCTTTCCCTTAGCCTCATCAAAAGAGACAGAAAAATACTCAATAGGCGTATTTTGAATAGTCCTAACCCATCCTTTTCTCTCCAAAGAAGCAAGAATATCATAAATCCTAGCCCTTGGCACTTGAGAATTAATCGAAAGTTTTGTCGCAGTAGTTCTTCCCATAGTAACAAGTGTTGAATAAACTTTCGATTCATAAGAAGTAAAACCCAAAGAAACAAGATATTTTACGATATTATCATCCATACATACAAAATATAATTGAGTATTTATATAATTAACGATTGTTACGACAAAAGTTGCAACTC
>JBFHXM010000141.1:0-1898 GCA_041598975.1 Candidatus Woesearchaeota archaeon
GGCACATTAGTTTCATAATTAAAAGCATAATATATAATAACAATTAATACTACAATAACCAAATAAATTATGAAAGCTAATGAATAAAAATCACCTTTATTATTTTGGAATTTTATCATAAATAAATTTTAAATTAAAATATTTATAAACATTACTAAAGAAAAACATATAAACAATCCTGCACTTAAATAAGTATGAACCAGAAAGCTATCGGAGTAATCATGATTCTCATAGGAATACTCTTACTATTCCAAACATATTCCTTGCAAAAAGAACAGAACATATATATAAATCAAATTATTTTAACAACTGGCTCCTGCTTTTTAGATGATGGCACATGCCTGCACGAAGAAAAGAACAGTGTTATGACAAACATAGGTTACATTCTAGCAACGATTATCCTAATCTTTGGAATCTACATCACATTCTTTGACAAAACAACAAAAACACTCCTAGAACATCAAAAGAACATAACCTCTGCCCTAACAGAGAACACAAAATTGCAAAAGGAGAAAGACGAATTTACAGCATTCCTTGCAGGATTTGACGAAAGAGAACAAAAAGTCCTCAAGACAATAAAAGAACAAGACGGAATACTTCAATCAACTTTAAGATACAAGACTAATTTATCAAAAGCGATGCTCTCAAACATACTATTTGACCTAGAAAAAAAAGGCTACATTTCAAGAAAAGACAAAGGAAAATCAAAGCAAATCTTCCTAATCAAGAAATACTGAATTAAACGTTCCTGAACGAGAATTTAGCCCTTCTGAACAATAAAACACCAAAAACTAGCTAAAATAAGTATATATACTTACACATTCTAATACACATATGGAAAAAAGCATAAAGGTAAACGGAATGACTTGCCAGAAATGTGTTAAGAAAATTAACACTAAGTTGAAAAGTGCAAAAGGAGTGAAAACTGTAAAAGTAGATTTGCTAAACAAGCAAGTTAAAGTAAACTACAACAACAAGCAAACTTCTATTGACAAAATCAAGTCAGAAATAGAAAAACTAGGATACGACACATCAAATAAAAAAGACTCAACAATAAAAGGAATAACTTACGGCTTAATTCCGCACATTGGATGCATAGGCTTTATAATTGCTTCAATTATCGGAGCAACAACACTAATTACATTATTCAAACCATTAATGATGAATAGATACTTCTTTTACATATTGATTCTAATCTCATTAGGTTTCGCTGCAATATCAAGCATCTTCTACCTAAGAAAACACTCAGAACTGAATTGGGCAGGAATAAAAGAAAACAAAGGCTACCTATCAACAATGTTCGGATTAACTTTGGGAATAAACCTATTGCTATTCTTTGTAATATTCCCGCTAACAGCAAATATAACAATAGATGAAACACTAGACACCACACAATTAGCAGGAGCAGGAACAGACACACAAGCAAGCATGGAGCAAATAAGCTTGAAAGTAAGCATTCCTTGTCCAGGACATGCACCTTTAATTAGCAACGAGCTGAAAACTCTAAGTGGAGTTAAAAACATAAAATACTCTTTTCCAGACAAATTCAATGTAGACTACGATTCAACACAAACAACAAGAGAGGATATATTTGGACTAGAAGTTTTCAAATCATACCCTGCTTTGGAACTAAGCAACTAATTTAGAAACTAATATAAATACAAAAAACATATACATTAAACAAAACAAGAGGTGATAAAAAATGATGGACTATTATTATGGAATGGGGGGCATTGGTTTTGGATTTGGAATGTTATTTATGTTTATTTTTTGGGGAGCTTTTATTTGGCTTATAGTTTGGTTAATACAACAATCGACTAATACTAATAAAAGTTCAAATTCAAAAAATAGTGAAGAGATTCTTAAAGAAAGATATGCTAAAGGAGAAATAAGCAAAA
>JBFHXM010000142.1:0-1874 GCA_041598975.1 Candidatus Woesearchaeota archaeon
ACTTTTTTTGTTAAATCATGTTCATCAGAAATATCCACATATGTTGAATCGGCACTGTATTAAAATCTTGTGATTTTACGTACATGCATAGCTAATTCTTAATCATATTTTATCAATTATATTCTACAGTTACGAAATCTTTATTAACTAGTTTAGCTACAAAGTAGCTAAAATGATAAAAGAAACAAAAATAGAATTAACTGGTTTTGAAATGCTTGAGAAAAAAGTTAATAAAAGTGGGAATAGTGGACGAGTATATGTTCCAATCGAATGGGTTGGTAAGAAGGTAAAAATAATTTTGATTGAAAAATGATTACAACATTAACAGATTCATTAGAGAAAAAATCAAAGAAAGAAATCATTGATGAGTTTATAGAATTATATAAAGAACATGAAAAATTAAAGAGAAAACTACGTCGATATGAAAATCCTCATACTCCACCAAGTAAAGATAATCGTAAATCAGAAACAAGTTTCATGTCTAAAACAGGTTTAACTGTTGGTAAAACAAGAGGTTATCAAGGTGCGACACGAAAACAAAAAGAACCAACCGAATTTACAGAATTATTTGATAATGTTTGCTCACATTGTGGCAAACATAATATTCCTAAAAATATTAAATCAAAAACATATGAAGAATTACCTGATCCACAACCTACCAAAATAATAAATTCACAATGGGGAATTTATGAATGTAGGTGTGGTCATTGTTGGGAATCTAAACCTTTTGAAGTACCTGATAAAGGTCAGTTTGGAAAGAATTTCCAAACACAAATAACGTTATTAAGATTTGATGATAGGCTTCCACTTAGAAAAACAATTTCTGCAATTGAAAGACAATACAAAACAACCGTAACTTCAAAAGCTGTTTATGATATCACAAAGAGAGTTGCTGATAAAGCAACTCCCGAATATGAAAATATTAAAAAGAAAATCAGACGAGCAACAAATCTACACATTGATGAAACAAAAATTAAGATACAAGGCAAAACACATTGGCTTTGGATTTTTCGTTCTAAAAACAATATCTTTTTTGTTATTCACAAAAAAAGAAATCGAACAGTTCTTGCCGAAATACTAGGATATAATTATACAGGCATTATAATCTGTGATGGATTATCAGCATATAGCGAATATTCAAAATATTTACAAAGATGCTGGTCACATATTTTAAGAGAAACAAAAGAAATGGCAGAAAAACATGATGATGCAAAACCAATGCATCAATGGATGAAGGAATTATTCATAATTGTTAAATCTGCAAGTATCAAAGATTCTCTAAAAAAAAGACAAGAATTATATGAAAAATGTATTCAAGAGATGAAATCATTAATCAGTATTTATTCATCATATAAACATTTGAAAAAAGTGATTATAACTATAGAAAATGGTTTAGAATTCTGGTTTACCCGAATTAAGCACCCACAAATTGAACCTACAAACAATAAAGGTGAACAATCATTAAGGGAAATAGTTGTAATCAAAAAAATAATTAGGACACTAAGAAATCAAGATGGTGCAGATGTTCTTGCAAAAATAATGACTTTAATCTCCACATGGAGATTAAATGGATTTAATCCATTTTATTCTTTAAGAGCTATTATTTAAGCTATGCATGTACGATTCATACTGATTTATACAGTCCGGAATATTTAAAATATTTAAAAGATGGATATCCTGAACTTTATGAATCCTTACAACCTGAACGAGAATCAATAACTTTTTTAAAAACCACACATGATAATGATTTTAGAATCTCATACAGCCCACCTTCCCTAGCAGGAATTACCGAATATATAGTCAATAGCAATGGAGATGTTATACCACCCATAGTTATTGGACATGGAAAAATTCCAGATAACCTCATCTTTTAT
>JBFHXM010000143.1:0-1830 GCA_041598975.1 Candidatus Woesearchaeota archaeon
CAATCTTTTATATATAAAAGTAACTTTTTGTACAATCTCGATACATTTATTAAACAATAACAACTAAATATTACTATGGAGCAAAATTTTGAGATAAAAAACAATATTTTGACAATAAAAATTAACAAAAATATTTATCCAAAAGAAGTTATTATTCAAACAACATATGTCTTATTGGATGATTTTTATTTCTTAATTGATGAAGAAGATAAATACTATATAATAACCATAAAATACAAGGAAGAAAACTCCAATACTAAAGAAAATCTCAAAAAAGCAGCATACAAGTTCTTCGATGAATTAATTGAATCACAAAGTTATATTGACCAATTAAAAAGAACTTCAAAAATCAGAGAAATAATACTTGAAAAAGCACTTTTAGGACATACTCTTGACGAAGAAGCAATAAAAAAGTTAAAGAAAATGCAAAAATAAAATGAACAATCAACTAAACGAGTTTTTCAACAAAGATTATACCTATGCAATAGTTGGCGCTTCAAACAACGAAGAAAAATACGGATTTAAAATATTCAAAACATTAATTGATGCAAAATACAATGCGATTCCAATCAATCCAAAAGAAAAAACTATTTTCAATGTCAAATGCTATACATCTATTTTAGAAGTACCTCGAAAAATAGATGTCGTAGACTTTGTTGTGCCACCGAGTATAACATTAGAAATATTAAAACAAGTAAAAGAAAAAAAAATAACCAAGGTTTGGTTTCAACCTAACACTTATGACGAAAAATGCATAAATTTTTGCAAGAAAAACAATATAAAATATTTAATGGATTTTTGCCTTCTAAAATCAGTTCTAGAAAACAACTAAATCTTTTTCAATAATTCTTCATAATTCTTTTGCGGATTCATTGAAGAAGAAATATAAGAACCTACAGAAAAAATATCGACTCCATACCTACTTATTTTAGAAATAGTCGTATCACTAACCCCACCATCAATTTGCACAACGATTTTAGGATATCTTTCCTTTAACCTCTTTATTTTATAAAGAACATTAGAAATAAACTTTTGACCTTCTTTACCTGGATAAACACTCATAAACATAACTCCGGAAATAAATCTCTTTTCAATAAAATAATACAATCTTCGAATATTTGTATTAGGATTGATAACTAAGAAAATTTCAATTTTCTTTTCTTTAAACAATTTAATTTTTTCTTCTAAAATTTTCTTATCTTCAAAAACTTCAACTTGCAATAAAATTTTTTTAATTCCATAATCTAAAATTTGCTCTAAATATTTTTCAGGATTATAATTCATTAAATGCACTTCAAAAATATTCTCGCATTTTCCAATCTTGCTATAAATACTAAAATCAACAGATTTTTTGGAAGTAAATTTTCCGTCCATGAAATCAAGATGTATGTATTTGGAAAACTTAACTTTCTGCAATTTCATATTAAACTCCTTCTCATCTAAAGCAAAAAGAGTGGGGACAATTAATTTATTCATAAATAAAAATAATTTTCTTTGTTTTTATACTTTGTTATTATTATATAAAACATTAACCAACTTTTATAAAGTAATTACTCCTAAATATTCTATGGCAATAGAAACTTTCAAGGGCAAAATCAAAGATTTGGTGAACTTAACTCCAAGTGTTAGACTATTCAAAATAGATTTGGAAAAAGAATTCAATTTCAAAGCTGGTCAGTTTATTAATCTTGAGATAATTAATGATGGCATCAAATACGTAAAACCTTATTCCATATGTTCTTCTCCTAAAGAAAGTTATGAAATAGAATTATGCATAAAACTTGTTGATGACGGCAATTTCACTCCTAAATTATTTGAAAAAAACATTGG
>JBFHXM010000144.1:0-1729 GCA_041598975.1 Candidatus Woesearchaeota archaeon
ACACCAAGATAAGTTATTTTGAATCCTTCCTTTTGAAGTTTTTTTGTTGGATTGATTATTGCATTGTGTTCGATTAATGTTGTTATTATATGATTGCCTTTGTCTTTGTTTGCTCTTGCAAAACTTATTAGTGCCATGTTGTTTGCTTCAGTTGCACTTCCAGTAAAAATCAGTTTGTCTTCTTCTTTTGCGTTTAGTGCGGTTTTTATTGTTTGCTTAGATTTTTCTATTGCTTCTTCTGCATCTTTTCCAAATGAATGAAGTGATGATGGATTGCCATAGTATTTATTGAAATAAGGATTCATAGCCTCTATTACTTCTCCATCCACTTTTGTTGTTGCTCCGTTATCAAGGTATATTCTTTTCATTTTGTTTTTATTATTTATTTGCAATCAGTATTACAATTATCAATTTCATTTTCAATCTTACACATAGGACAGAGCATCTTCTTTTTTCTGTAAAAAAGTGAGAGCTCATTTATTGTCTTGAATACAAGTTTCTTATTTACTTCAAGATCATCTGAAAGGTTATTGTATATTTTTTTTGCTTCCATTTTTAATCTTTTAAGGAAGTTACTGCAAAACTCCACCTCACTGCCCCTTTTGTCTTTGATGTATTGGCTTACTGCACTTGGCGTAATATCAAATATTCTTGCAATTTCCTCTTGTTTTAATCCTAAAATTTTTAATTCTTTTACTATTTGATTTCTAATTCCTGGAATAATGAACATAGTCATTAGTTCTGTTGGCTGTTTCATCTTAACTATTGTTAATTAACAATTGTTTATAAATATTTTTATTTATATTAATATATAATTCTAACACTAATCTCAACCTTGAGATACTACTGAGATGTGAATCAGATTATCGTTACCTTTAAAAATTATGAAAACCATATAGGTATCCCATGGCAATTAGAAGAAATATAGGTGGTAGGTATGTTTTAGTTCGTGAAAGAGATACCAAAAAAGGTCATAAGGGAACTATAATGGGAAACTGGTCATGGAAGAATGATGCAAAAGATAAAAAATCAGAAATGAAAACCCACCACAAACCTAAAAAAATGGAATCAAATAAAAAAGAGGAAATTGAAGTGTATGAAGAACATAGTTTTATTAAATGGCTTTTATATACAGATGATTCTTTTGATTCTTTTAAGGAGGTGAGTGTAAAATGAGCTTTAAAGAGATATTTACATACCTTGTTTTAATTGTCATAGTTGTGAATACATATTTAATGTATGGGCTAAATAATGTTAACTTACTAGAGGAAGTGTTTGTTAACAATGTAGTCAATTTGGCATTAATTGCAATTGGTCTGGTTGTATTAACTGGCTTGTTTTTAGGTATTAGCCATATGTCAAAAAAAAGGGCAGTGAAAAAGAATTTTTTAAGACTTACTTTGCTTATGTCTTTAGTCTTTTTTATTGTTAGTCTTTATGCAAGGTTTACTGAAACTCTTGGAAGTTCTGGTATGCTTTGGAGATGGTCTAATACTTTTTTGTATCTGATTCTTTTCGTGATGATATTCTCAACATGTCATGACTTGTATCTGATGTTGTACAGAATGCATATCAAGAAAAGAAAAAGGATGCTTCAAGTTTCCCGTACTAGTTCATAATTATTAAAATTTTTATTTTTAATAATTATTCTTTAGAAAAGAAAGATTTTTAAATAAACCTTTCTTTAATAATGTATGGATGAAATAAAATTAAAGAACATATTAATAGA
>JBFHXM010000145.1:0-1657 GCA_041598975.1 Candidatus Woesearchaeota archaeon
AAACAAAAAAGGAGATTCTCTCCAAAACAAAACTTGAATTCTACAAACAAATAAAACAATATCAAAAAAACTTCAAACCTACAAAAGAAATAGAAGGCTTTGGAGCAAATGCTATTGTTGGAGAGAGAAATTATCCCGAACTTAAAATATACAACACCTCAAACGAAGACAAAGATACATCATTTTTCAACACACAAAAAATAGTAAAAAAAGATTATTCAGAAATAATAAAACTAAAAGCAAAAAACATTCTTGGAAACACAAACAACCTGTATGTAAAAAAAACTAACAACAAAATCCTAGAAGAAATCCAAGATATCTACAAAGCAAAAAAAGAAGTGGAATTCACATCAAAATTTGACAAAGAACTCAAATTCAACAAACCAGTTATAAACAAACTAAGTGGAATACTCGGAACAAAAAACGAACTAAAAAATATAAACTTAAACGAAAATGCAAAAACCTCAAAACAAATAGAAAAATACGCAGAAAACGACGCAAAATCAAAAGAGGCGATAATCAATCTATACGAAAGAGGAACAAATGAAGCACAAATAATAAATCTCCTCTCCCTAGGAACATTCGGCCTTGAAATAAACAAAAAAATAGTTCCATCAAGGTGGGCAATAACAGCATACGACAAAATAATTGAAAACTACATATACAAAAAACTTCTAACATTTAAAATAATCGAAAATTATGAAGCATACTATCACAAAGACAAAGGAAACGCATTTTTAATAATTCTCGCACCAGACACATTCACATTCGAAAACTACGAATTCACACCTCAAGATTGGTATGCAACAGACTATGTTTCCATAAACAACAAACTTCCTTATCCAGAACCAAAAACAGCAGGAGGATTTTTTGCAACTAAAGTAGCTATCTTTGAACATCTAAAAAAAAGAAAAAGACAAGCGTCAATAATATGTCTAAGAGAAATTGACAACTATGAAATACCTCTTGGAGTGGTATTTGTAAGGGAAAGTGTAAGAGAAACTATGAAAAATAAAATATTCACATGCCAAACACAAACCCAGCTACTAACATTTCTAAAAAAATTCCATCCCGCACACACCCAAAAATACCTTCAGTCACAAACACTAAAAGAAGCAAAAAAGCAAAAAAAACTAAAAGAATATTTCTAATTATCAAAAACTAAATGAGTATTTCTTATAGACATAATTGGATTGAATTTTCTTTTCCAAATATCCAAACTTCTATTCTCAGAACCTTGAAGATTAACAAAAGAAAAACCTTTTTCTTTTGCAATTTGAGCTACTGAATAATATATCATTATTGAAAATCTATCTAGTGAAAAATCATAAATTAAACCATTTGCAGCACAACAACTATCGCTTATTTTATCAACACTTGTAAAGCCCCTAATTTGATTATTAATTTTATATACAGTTAAAAATCTATCCTCATTTGAAGTTAAATCCAAATACATCCTCTGTGCTTCATAAGTTTCAGAAATATTTTTATCTTGTTCAAATAACAATTTCTCAATTTGTTTTTTATGAATATTTGGACAATATTCTTCAATAACAATATCATATCGATTTTTTGCAAAATTCATATCTTTTCTTAAATCTTTATAATTAATACCCGACATCAATAAAAATTCTTCTAAATTTATAATCTGTTGAGG
>JBFHXM010000146.1:0-1654 GCA_041598975.1 Candidatus Woesearchaeota archaeon
AAGACCTGTCGCCTTCATTTCCTTACCAAGCTGACTCAAAATCTCAAGCAAAATCCTATACTCTGTATCCGCAACTTTCTTAAGTTTGCAATTAATAGAGATAACCTTCAAGGGAATCTCTCTAGCAATAGCCACATTTCGAATCTTGTTCAATACATGATTGACACACAAAGATTTCCCTGTCCCAGTTTTACCATAAATAAAAAGGTTTGACGGCTTTTCCTTCCTTAAAGCAGGAGCAAGTATCTTTGCAATATCCTTCAAATACTCATCTCTGTGAGGGATGCTTTCTGGCTTGTAAGTATCCTGTAAAACTGCCTTATCCTTAAAGATTGGCTTTGAATTTAGAAACTCATCAAAAAAATCATCAAGCTCATCAGTGCCCTTGAAATCATCCACAACTTCGTGCAAATTTTCCATAAGAAATGTAAGCACTTCATCTATATATAAATGTTTCCATTAACTCACTTAAGTGAACAAAAATACTGCCCAAAAAATTAACATGATTTCTTTAAAAAGAAACCCAAAAAAATAAAAAATTCATCTACATGAATTTCCCATGTATTTTTTTTGAAAACAAAAATGCGCCAGAAATTTATTTACATAAATTTCTCATGTACAGTTTCGTAATCAACAAATTCAGATTCACTAAACCAGTGGTGTAATTCGTGGTCAACATCTTTTTGATTAGCAGAAGCATGAATCAAATTCATAATCGCAACACCTTTACCATCTGCTCTAGGATAATTCATGTGAGCATAATCTGCCCTAATAGTTCCAGGCAAAGCGCTAGTAGGTTCAGTTGCACCAACCATTTTTCTAACATTTGCAATAGCATTAACACCCTCAATAACCATAGCAACAACTGGTCCTGAAGTAATAAAATTAACTAAATCATTCCAAATTTTTTTACCATGTCTTTCTTCAACATCATAATAATGTTTTCCTGCAAAATCTTCATCAACATGAATCATTTTCATAGCAATGATTTTATAACCTACTTTTTCAAATCTTGTAATAAGTTCTCCAATAACTCCTCTTTGAACGCCATCTGGCTTAATCATAACAAATGTTTTTTCAACTGTCATAAATTAAAAAAAGTTCAAACCCTTTATAAAAATTTCTTTATAATTATTATTTTATTAATAAACCTATAATAGGCAAACATAACAAATACTCAAATCTTAAAATTTCCATTAAATTAAAATAAATTAATTGTTTATCATTTTTTTGAATATAATTTAAATAATTATTTAAATCTTCTTGTAAATCATTAATTGAAGAAAAATTTTTATTATAAAAGCTTTCATATAACTTTTCATACATTTGTGAAATATAATTTATATCTTTAATTAATTGCTTACTTTTAAAATTAATATTTAAATTTTTTTCATACAAATGAAATAAGCTATGTTGTATTAACAACAAATAGTCATATAATTGCCATTTGAAAAAATTTTTCCCATAGGCCAAATTTTCTTTAATAAGTTCCCTCTTTAAAAAATTATCATATTTTGTTACTTTTCTAGTATTCCTTCTTATAATTTCATTACTTTTTAAGTTACCTTTTTCAACATCTTGTTTTAAAAAATCAAATGAATTTTTAATAAGAATAAACAATCTTCTAAGTATAACTTCATTCTTTTCTTCTCCA
>JBFHXM010000147.1:0-1611 GCA_041598975.1 Candidatus Woesearchaeota archaeon
AAGAAAATTATATTTCTCAATTTATCATCAAAGAAATAACAGTAAATTCATAACAAATAATCAAGTTATTTGAGAAAACAGACAATAGTATTAGAAATCACGAATCTTCAATCGGAGATACTGTTGAAATGGGCTGTGGGACAAAAGTCATTGATTAATCTTTTATTATGATAATATATGCTCTTTTTCCAATATATTTTTTTTGAACATCTACTTTTGCTGAGTTTCCAAATGCTGTTACTGTTTTTTCAAATACTACTTCTACATTTTCTTGTAATGTTAATTTTTTATCAATTATGTTTATATTTCTCATAATTTAAGGATATCTATAGATATCCTTATAAATCTTTCTATTCTTATTATTAGTATGATTACTACAAAGCAGGTTCGAAAGAAGATTAAGATATTGGATGAATTGATTAATGAATATAAATCAAAAGTTAAAGAAAAGAAACGTGATTGGAAAACATATGAAGAACAATTATTCATGAGAACAAAAGAAGCAATTTTGTTTTTTGATAGTTATATCAAAAAAGGAATTGAATCTTTAATAGTTATTCAAGGATCAAATATGGGCAGACCTGAAAAATTAAGTTTAGAAGAAAAAGTTCGAATTTTATTGATTCAAAGATTAATTGGAAAAAGCAATAGGGAAATGAGTTTTATGTTATTGCTTTTCTCGTCATTAAACCAGATTGATGTTAGTTACAAAACTGTTGAACGAATATATGATGATGAAAAAGTAATTTTGGTTATGCAAAACATGCATAACCTAATAATATCGAAGAAAAAAATTCAAAGTTCTAATAGTTGCGGTGATGGCACAGGATATGTGCTATCTGTAAAAGAACATTATGCTTCAATTGCTTCTAAACTTAAAGATAAAAAATCAACTAAGAAACAGAAAATTCTTTTTTCATTTACCTTAATGGATATTGAAAAAAGAATTTATACTGCTTTTGGAACAAGTTTCAAAAGCGAAAAAGATGCTTTTAACAAAGCAAAGGAAATGTTAAAAGAACATAATATTTCTTTAAAATCCTTAAGGCTTGACAGGTATTATAGTGGGAAAAATCTTGTTAAAGATTTTTCTAAAGAAAATAAAGGAATCAAAATATATTTAATTCCTAAAAAAAATGTTACAACAGGAGGTCCAATAGCCTGGAATAATATGCTTAAAGATTTCCTAAATAACACTCATAAATATTTTGAAGAATATTTCAAAAGAAACCAATCAGAGAGTGGTTTCTCAGAAGATAAAAGAAGATTTGGATGGAGAATACCGCAAAAATTGGAAAACAGGATAAACACTTCTTATTTTGGAATATTCACTTGGCATAATCTATTTTGGGTTAATATATGATACTTTTGTCCCACAGCCCATTTCAATAATCATTTTAATCCTCTAATATTCTTCAAATAAACATGATAATCATTAACATAATTAACAAGCATGGTCTCGCCACCCTCACTCACAACATGAAACAAGACCTCAATATTTTTTACACGCTTATCAAGCTCTTCCTTACTAACACTGTGCGCATCCTTAACTAGTGACTCAACACTCTGCCACAACAAGATCTTATTATAAACCTTCAAGACCTCGCCCTT
>JBFHXM010000148.1:0-1610 GCA_041598975.1 Candidatus Woesearchaeota archaeon
AACCACCACAAATAGCAAAATTTTGTTTATTAAAATCACTTTTCTTAAAATAAAATGGAGAATCTATTTGTGGATAAATATTAACATTTTTTGCTAAAACATCTCCAGAATTAGTTATCATTACTTTTAATGTAATGTCATTTCCTGGTTCTACCGGTTCAGGAGTAATCTCATTCTTCACAATTTGGACATTAGGTCCAATTGTATCTAATGCAAAAGAACTATTTATACTTAAAATTGTAAGTAGTATAAACATCATTATTGGTAATGTTTTTTTCACCATAAATAATAGATATTAATAAATCTAGTTATATATGTTCCCTAACATAGTTCTCTACTATCATTTATTCGTTGATAAGTATTAAAATTAATTTAACTCAATCTCATTTCTAGGTTCGTTTGGATAATTAACTTCGTCGAACCAAACTAGCTTTTTAGGTGTGACCTTGTACAATTTAACTTCAGTCGCACCAGACTTCAATCTATCCCAAGTTAGATACTTGCTTGCAAGCTCCCATCTTGCAGAAAAGTTAGCGTAAGACTCTTTTAAACTGCTACTAGAAGCTTCTTCAACAACACCTTCAAACATAATTCCTTGAGTTTTTTGTCCAAGCCCATCAAGATTATCTTGAACGATAGAACATGCAACTTTTGGGTTTTCATAAAATTCTTGGCAATGTCTTCTTGTCTTCTTTCCAATAAAATAGAAATTCAAATCATCATCATGTGAAAACCATGAATGTGCAATCCAAGGTTGTCCATTTTTAGTTGTCGCAATTTGCATAAGTTTTGCTTTCTTCAAATACTCTTTAACATGTTCCAATATTTCACTTTTTTCAATCATAAATTATATTTAAAACATGATTTTTATAAACTTTACTCAAACTTCAAGTTCTCATACTTCTTCTTATAAATCTTATCATGATGCTCATAATCTACAAAATAAACTGTCCCATCATCTCCAAAAAACAAAATTACATAAGAATCATTAACATGAACTCTCTTAAACTTTTTCAAATCATATTTCAAATTTTTATAATGATTAATATCTATGCAATTCATAATTTCATTTCTTTTATTCAACACATTTTGCAACTCTTTTCCTTTAAGTTTATTAAGTTGTTTTTTGAAAAAATTGCTATACTTCCTTTTCCTCATTCTAGTTTTGCTCGTTTTTCAAGTTCTTTATCAAATTCATCTGCTTCCTTATCAGATAAGAAAGTAGTTGCATCTTTACTTTTTAACCTTTCAAGGTACTCTTCTCTAACTTCTAAATCATCAAAGATTTTATCTCGCAGTGCTTCCCTAACTAACTCTTGAACGCTCATATAACCTTTCGCATCAGCATAACTTTTAGTTAACTCATAAAAATCGTCTTGGAATTTCAAATTAATTTGTATGCTCATAATATAGTAAATATCTCTAGATATTTAAAGATATCGATTTATTTGTAGATTATTTATACTTAATTTTACTTTAAAAGTAATTTAAGAATATTTTGAAATAAAATCATCAATAGTTTTTTTATGTGGAACTTGATAAGTTTTTGAAGTATCAAAATCATTTGATACAGCTTTAAGATATCTTATTAATGCTTCCTCTCCTGTCTC
>JBFHXM010000149.1:0-1605 GCA_041598975.1 Candidatus Woesearchaeota archaeon
AAAAAAATCTTTGAAATCATTTTTTACAGACGAAGATGCGAAAATTAAAGATGCAACGGCAACTAAAATTGCACTAACTTCTACATTCATTACAGCAAACATATTAGTAAATATAGAGGATGTAAGTGCGTGCGCATTTTATGAAGAACACAACAACCACTCAAACCATAATAATCTATTAAATGCGGCTAATAACGACAATACAGAAATACATGCAGGAATTAACCCATTATTAGAAGAATATAAAGATTTAATAGAAAAATCAATAGAAACAGTACATGCTAATCATTATAATTTAATAGATGAATGCGATACTAATTGGTTTAATATAATTACTTTTTTCGGAACTGCTTCAATGAATCTTCTTACTGGCGGCTGGGACATTTTCTTATTTAATTCTGACACATCAATTGCAGAAGACGTAGACGGAAAACTATTCTTAAAAAAAATAATTGAACCTGAAGTACTTGAGGAATTAAAAAATCAAGAAACTAACACCTCAAATCAAAATTAAAAACACTTTTTAGTGACAAACATTAAATATATATAACCACATTCAAAATTATATTATGAAAAAAGAATTGCCGAAAATAAAAAAATCTTTGAAATCATTTTTTACAGACGAAGATGCAAAAATTAAAGACACTACGGCAACTAAAATTGCGCTAACTTCTACATTCATAGCAGCAAATATATTAGTGAACATAGAAAATGTTAACGCATGCAGTTTCTTTGAAAAACATAATAATCATTCTAATCATACAAATTATTTAAATGCGCCAGAAAATGCTCAAACAAATATTCATGCAGGAGAAAACCCATTACTTGACATATATAAAGAATTAGCAGAAAAAACCGTAGAAACAATACATGCAAACCATTACAATCTCATAGACGAATGTTCATTTCATTTATTTGGAGGTCTTTTTAATTTAGGCTCAAACAATCCTGCAAGTATAGAAGTTAAAACCTACCTTAATAAAATAATGGAACCTGAAGTACTTGAAAAATTAAAAAATCAAGAAATTAACAAAACTAAATAATAATATAAAACACTTTTTAGTGACAAATAGACTATATATATAATTAATTCAAAACTATAAATATGGGAATGAATTTTAAGTTTATTTCAAGAAACACAATCATAATAATTTCACTAATTTTATTCTTTTCAACTTTTTCTATTGCAGGAAAATTAGAACATAAAATAATAAATCCATATGGAGAACCAGTTATAGAAATGGAATCAACATATAGCAGTGAAAGAAATAGTGATAAAAAACTTAAAATAACTAGTATTGCAACAAAATTCGAAGAAATTGATGATTTTGCTGACAAAGACGACATAACTGAGCCATTTTGCCAAGTAGGAGGAATGTACAAAATAAATGTTAGTAACATAATTGATGATGTTTATGAAGGAGATTCTACAGTTGGAAACATTCCTCTAGAATATAATGAAAGTTTCAATCTTTATTACTGTAAAACAATTGGAGACTTAATAGATTTAATAAATATTCCATCAACATGGACCCGAAACAATATGATAATTTATTGTAATGATGGAGCAAACATAAATGTTCCAGGATTGAACTTCGATTTGTT
>JBFHXM010000150.1:0-1573 GCA_041598975.1 Candidatus Woesearchaeota archaeon
CATGATAAAAACAAAACAAGAAATACTAGTCATGGCAACAACAGCAAAAGTAATAGACATAGTACAATACTTCTTCCCAAAATACGAGTTACTACGAACACAAGAAAAAATACCAACACGAATGATATTTGACCAAACCCAACCAAAAGAATCAAAAGAAACAATAAAAAAATTGGTACTGTCAATTTTTTCGTTAAGATTTAATCCCCTCTGTTTTTGTTGATGTGAATATTTCTTTATAATTTCTTTGGTTTTTTGAAAGAAAATATCTTCTTAAAACTATTTTTAAAATGTTTTCTAGTCCTTTTTGTGACCAGTACATGCTTTTCTTTTTTGTTCTTTTTCCTACTTCTTTCATAAGTATCTCGATTCCATTTGTTGTGAATGGAACGCTAATTCCAATAATTGCAAGTTCGGATGCTGTTGTCAAATATTCTTTATTTCTTAGCAAGAATGAGCTTGATTCATCAAGTCCTTTACTAATTAGCTTTAGGGCAAGCGTATTGACTTCTCGTTTAAACCATCTGATTCTCCATTGTAATCTTTGCCAGTCCTTGTCCTTAACATGTTTTTTTGTGCTGTTTTGTAAACAGCAAATAAGGCTTTTAAATTCATCAACGTATTTACAGTATTCTTTTTTGGAAAGTCCATCTTTCCATAAGTAATATGCTAAGTCGCGTTTTGCATGCTCATGGCAAAAATGAAACCTTATCCCTTTTGAAGTAAAACTTTCTGCAAGCCCTTGCTCGCCATCACCAACAAAGACATCATATTGTTTAAGATCTAAATCAGAAACCATTTCTTTCCAAGTTTTATTAACTGCTTGTTTCAATAAGACTTTATCATCAAAAGAATCTCCTATTGAGATTATACACTTAACTTCATGCTTTGGCTTATCCCCTGATTTAACGGGCGTCCCATCAGCCAAAACAACTCTGTGTTCAGAGTTTGGCGTTTGATTAATTTCAAGATTAGAACAAACTTCCTGCGTATAATTCCACAAGGTTTGCCTAGAAATTGAGACATTAAAACTATCATAAATATCCTCACAAGACTGACCATAAGTCATCCTAGCAGACTTCCTAACAAGCTTCCTCTTAAAATCCTTACTAACACGCTGATACTTCTCAATACCAAGATCAACAAGCAAAGGAGAAAAAATTTTACCCGAACCCCTATGTTTAACATAAATAAAATTATGACTAATCACACCAAACTCTGTAAAAATCGTTTTCTTACTAGTTTTACAGCGAGAAAAATCTCGCTTATCACGAGAATAAAGCTCACCACATAACTCATTCACTATCGTTGTTTCTTTACTTTTCAAAAGTATTAAATACTCATTTGTTTCTTCATTCCCTAAACGGGAAACAGTTTTTATAACTGGGATTTAGACCACCTCACATGTCTTTAACAAACTTTTGAGGTTCTAAATCTTTTATAATTCTAACGAACTTTTAGACATTACCAAAAAACCACAAACAAATCTCCCTTCAGATGTCCAAGTATTAAATCATCACATAGAACAAATAGTGGATAATCTATCAGGCTATAAAAATGGAAAATACCACTC
>JBFHXM010000151.1:0-1545 GCA_041598975.1 Candidatus Woesearchaeota archaeon
AATAGGCACCATTCCAATATGTGTTTTTTTGTCTATTGCATCAAAAAGTGTTCTAAAGTCTTTTGTTGAGAAAGGTTCAAATTGTAAGTTGTTCTGTTTTGCGAACTCCGTAATTGCTTGCTCTGAGTAAGAACCAGGTAGGCCTTGATATGCTACTTTGTATGATTTTGATTTTTTTTTCAACATAGTTCTATTAATTTTGAATTTGTTATAAATTTTATTGTTTAATTTTATTTTTTTGGTTTTCATAATATCCTTCATATAGCTGTTTCATAACTTCTGAAAATTCTTTTGATTTGATTAGTATTGTTGAGTTTTGGGAGAGTATAGAGATCATTGTTATTTTCTCATCTATGTGCATTGCAATACCCTCTGTTTTTATGTAATCGTAATTGGGAGTGTATTTTTCCCATTTGGCAATGTTTTCTTTTGGAACTTCAAAGTCATAGAGTGTTTTCAGAACAATATTTCTTTTTTGCTTCTCTTTTGCTCCTTTCATTATGTTCATGTCCGTAATGTCTGCTTTCCATTTTATGTAATATGTAAATTTATCTACTTCAGGAAATTCTTTAATTAGTCTATGGAAGTTTTTCTTGCCCCTTACAACTGTAATTTCCCCATCTGTTCTTTGTTCTATTATGTCCTTGAATTCGTCGAGCTCTTTGTTTAGTTGCTTTAGTTCTGACTCTTTTTGTTTTATTATTTCTTTTAAGTTATTTATTGATTTAGGAATGTAGTATTTTATTTTGTCTGGCACTATTGCTACAAGACCTTTTGTTTCTAAGGAATCTAGAGTTTCGTATATTTTTCCTGAGGGCACTTGCGAGTCTTCAATTATTTTCGATACCTTGCTTTTTCCTTTTTTTAGTAGTGTTGTATAGGTTTTGATTTCGTAGGTGTTAAGTCCTAGTAGTTTTAAGTGTTCGAGTTCCATAAGTGTGTGAGTATTTGTTTATTTATTAATGTTTCTTTTTACTACAACCTAAGTTGTGGTTAAGATTAAAGTAGTTTTGGCGACTAATTACTAGTAGTAACACATAAGAAAAATGGCTACTAATAAAGAAATCAAATATAGTGAATCAGAGATTCAAAAAGTTAACGAAAGACTAACCTCTGAGTTAGGGTTGCCAAATTACATTACATTTGACACGAACAAAGATAAGCTTATGTACAAGTTATCTTTCCTTCCAAATTATAGTTCAAAAAGAGAAGCTTTAGACAATGTAGTTAATGAATTTGTAATAAGAGAATTTGAAAAACAATTATCTGAAAATGATGAAGTTAATCAAAATCAAGCATATGAAGCATCAAGAGAAGAATTAGTAAGAAGGATTGAAAATCAAGGGTTTGTATTAACTCCTAAAAAGCAAGGTATAATCATTGCAAGAATTCCAAGAAGAAAAGATGCAGATGTGATTAGAGCTAGATCCCGTCGACCGCCTTCGATCGTGTGCACTCCGCGCGCCTCGACGCGTTCCTCGACCACGTGGAGGTGGCAGTGGCCGTGCACGGCTACGGCCGGCGCGGGCTGTGGACCTCGCTGCT
>JBFHXM010000152.1:0-1535 GCA_041598975.1 Candidatus Woesearchaeota archaeon
AATTGCAAAAATTGAATACAACGAAAACAAAATATCAATAAACCAAATAATCGACTTAATAACGGATGGTGGATATGGAGCAGAATTAATTCAAAATCATACAAATCACGAGCACATTCACAAAAGCGATATTGAAGAATACAACAAAATCAAAAAGAAATTTCTAATCTCATTAATATTCTCTCTGCCAGTATTCATCGTAAGTATGTTTTTCATGAACAATCCAATTCCATACCAAGGTTACATACTATGGATACTCACAACACCAGTACAATTTTGGATAGCAAAAGACATGTACAAATCCACATTCAATGCATTAAAACTCAAATCTGCAAACATGGACTCACTAATTATTTTGGGAACAACTGCAGCTTATTTTTACAGTGTTTACCTTGTTCTAACACAAAACATACATACATATTTCGAAGCAAGTGCAGTTTTAATTTCAATTGTAATACTTGGAAGACTGCTTGAAAACAGGGCAAAAAGCAAAACAGGTGAAGCAATAGAAAAACTAATGAGTATCACTCCAAAAAAGGCCATAATCCTCAGAAACAACAAAGAAATAATTATCGATGTGGATGACATAAAAGTAGGAGATAAAATACTAATCAAACCAGGAGGGAAAATCCCCGTTGATGGAATAATTATCGAAGGAAAGTCCAGCATAGACGAAAGCTTGATTACAGGAGAGAGCAAGTTAATATCAAAAAACAAAGGCGACAAAGTAATTTCAGGGAGTATAAATAAAACAGGAAGTTTCATTTTCAAAGCAACAAAAGTAGGCGAGAACACAACACTCTCGCAAATCATCAAACTTGTTCAAGATGCACAAAACTCAAAAGCACCAATCCAAAAGTTCGCAGACAAAATCTCTTCCGTTTTCGTACCAATAGTAATCTTAATCTCAATATCTACATTTTTAATTTGGTACTTGATAAACCAAAACTTCACTTTCGCAATCCTTGCTGCAGTATCTGTGCTTGTAATATCGTGCCCATGCAGTTTAGGCCTTGCAACCCCTACTGCTGTTATGGTGGGAACAGGACTCGGAGCAAAAAATGGAATATTAATTAAAGGTGGAGAATCGCTCGAAAATGCAAGCAAAATCAAATATGTCCTAATAGACAAGACAGGAACCATAACAAAAGGAGTGCCGGCAATAACTGACATAATCAACCTATCAAATCTAAATAACCAAAAAATACTAGAACTTTTAGTCGCACTAGAAAAAAATTCCGAACATCCTTTAGCTCAAGCAGTTTTAAGCCATGTCAAAAACAAAAAAATAACAGAAAAAAAAATCTCCGATTTTAAAGCAATAGAAGGAAAAGGAGTTCAAGGAAAAATAGATATGACTAGATATTACTTTGGGAATGGTAGTTTAATGGAAGATATTGGACATGATACAAAAACACACCAAGATAAAACAGACAAATTAAACAAGCAAGGGAAAACTGTAAGCTATTTAGCAACCAAAACAGAGATACTAGCAATAATAGCAATAGCAGATGAAATAAAAGACACTTCAAAAA
>JBFHXM010000153.1:0-1526 GCA_041598975.1 Candidatus Woesearchaeota archaeon
CATGGTCCACCTGGAACTGGTAAAACCATGGTTGCAAAAGCTCTTGCAAAAGAGACTAACGCAACTTTTATCGAGCTTGTTGGTAGTGAGCTTGTACAAAAGTTCATCGGAGAGGGTGCAAAGCTGGTTAAGGATTTGTTCGAGCTTGCAAGAAAGAAAGCGCCAACTATCATTTTCATTGATGAGATTGATGCGATTGCAGCTAAAAGGATTGAGACTGGAACTAGCGGAGAGAGAGAAGTTCAAAGGACTTTTATGCAATTGTTAGGAGAGATTGATGGTTTTGATTCACTTAGCAATGTAAAGATTATCGCTGCTACAAACAGAATAGACATACTTGACGATGCAATTTTAAGGCCTGGAAGGTTAGAGAGACATATTGAGATAGGTAAACCTAATAAAGAAGGTAGAGAAGAGATCTTGAAAATCCATGTTGCTAATATGAGATTAAAGGAAGATATTAATTTAGAAATTCTTGCTGAGAAAACAGAAGGTTTTAGTGGTGCAGAGCTTAAAGCTTTAACTACTGAAGCAGGTTATTTAGCTATTAGAGAAGATAGAGATAAGATTTGTCAAGAAGATTTGGTTAAAGCAATTGAAATTGTTAAAGAAGAAGAAGAAGAGTATGAACTATTGAACAATAGTTTTAGTTAATTATTTTATATTCCATTCAGGCAAAGCTCTTTCTAATAAGTTAATGCCTATTTTATCTGCAATAACATTATATGAAGAACTTTTCCCATATAATTTAATATTTTTTTTCAAAGGATGAACTTTACAAAAACCTCCTTCAATTATTTTATAACCTAATAAATTTCTATGACATAATTGCATATGCCCTTCATATTCTGCTTCAGCACTTAACTTAAACATTTCTAATTTGGGATTAAATCCTACTAAATATTGTCCGCCTTTAGTTTCTTCAAAATAAGGGAAACCTGAAAAAGATATTTCATCACCAGTATCTAATTTTTTTTCTAGATCAAATAATTCAGGTTTATCTTTACATAAGTCAATCTTAAAAGGTTTCATTTTTAATTCAATTATTAATTTTTTATAATCACCACCTAAATTTGCTACTTCTCGAATAAATTGAGAATGCATCTCAGAACTAATTCCAAATGTTTGAAGGTAATTATTAATTGTGATGCCTTTATACTCTAACATATAAGGACTATAACATCCAAAATACTTCTCTTCATCTAGAACATACATTGCTGCAATTTTTTTTAATCTGTTTTCTTCCATTTTTCATGTATTTGTTATTTTAAGGTAATACTCCTTTATTTAAATAAAAATGTTGTCAAATACTTAACGACAATAAAAAGATTTATATATAATCAAAAATTCATTATTTCTATGAATAAAGAAGAAGCACTCAAATATTTTGGTTTAACTGAAAAAGAAACAAAGGTTTTTTTAGCTAATTTAGACTTAGGAACCGCCCTAGTTCAAGATATATCTAAAAAAGCAGGAACATACAGAACTTATACTTATGACATATTAAAATCTTTAAAAGAAAAAGG